>JBAYVM010000108.1:0-8023 GCA_041674645.1 Victivallaceae bacterium
AAGAGAACATCCGCCATTTATCTTCAGAAAGCGGAGGCAGTTTTGTAAGGTCTCTTTCACTTAATCCGGCAACTCGCGCCTTATCATCAATGGCAATAAAATGTAACGTCCCTTTTGCGCCTCCTGCATATTGAATGAGAATACAAGAGATAAACATAACGGAAGTGCTACCCCATTTTTTTACTTCAGAAGCATTATTAACTACGAATAGAGCGCAGGTGCTGCCAATCATATCAGATAGTTACCTATGTAAAAACTTTTTGTAGGGCATATTTGTCCTGCACTACCACCAGAATTTAAACACCAATCCTGATAGTCATCAGAATACATCATGGCGGCAACGCCAATTGTTTTCATATTGTTGATGCAACTAATGCCTTTAGCTTTCTGCCGGGCTTTATTCAAGGCCGGCAGCAGCATAGACGCGAGAATCGCTATTATCGCGATAACAACCAAAAAGTTCTACAAGCATGAACGCCAGCGACTTACGGCTTTTTGACTTTTTCGTTTTCATTTCCTTTTTGTTATTTGGGTTTACTTTGCTAAACATTTTTTTACACTCCTTTTACTTGTTTTTAGTTATTTAATTTCATAATTTTTGGTTCTTATATGTACAATAGGTTCAATGATATGTTGACAAGGTGCGTTGACCAAAGATTCTTCAACCAGTAAAGAAACCAATTTATTCAAATCATGTTCCACTGAAGAAATCGGAAACGGATAAAGTTTGACGGCCTGAACATTGTTAAAACCGCCAACCAACATATCTTTCCCTACTTGCAAGCCATTGCTAGTTAAAAAGTTAGCTCCTCCAATCGCCATATAGTCAGTCATAAAGTAAAGGGCGGTTACTTTCGGCAGTTCTTTAACTATTCTGCACGCACCCGTCCAGCCAGCGGCGCCGAGGTCAACGGCAAGATCAGCGTGGTAGTAATCAACAGCATCAGTTACAAAAATATAACGTTCGACAATTTGCTCAAATGTCAGTTCTGGAAATAAACGTTGCAGTGCGATAATCCGCGTATTATCCAGCCGCAAGGAATTGGACGGACAAACAAGCCGAAAATCACGGCCTTCGTCCACAAAAAAGCGTATAATAGTCATTATGCCTGCTGCACTGTCAACATTAACATGTCGTTTCAGGCAATTGCCAAACCCCACCAGCGAACGCCCGCTGCTTTCAATCTCTTTCTCAACACTCAAATACCCTACCGGGTCGCCAAGCAAGACAAAATGCTCCACTCCTCGCGAAATCAGTTCCCGCACTTTTTCCAAATTGGCTTCTGCGGAATATGTAAAAGTTCTGAAATAAACAGAATAGTCAAGTTGGTCGAATTTATTCATCAGCCGGAGAATCAATTCATTATAGTATTCCTCTGATTTAGACCTGTTTTCCGCAATCATAATCGCAACCGTATGCGTCTGTTGTCCTTGCATCAGCCGGTAGCCAAAATTAGTGCGGTAGCCAAGTTTTTTTGCAATCATTCGGACACGCTGACGCGTTTCCTCAGAACTGTAATTACAGGACTTATTATTAAGTATCTGTGATATCGTCGCTATTGACAGTCCGGCCTTTTCGGCAATGTCACTTAATTTGCAGCTTTTGTTTTTTACTATGCTCATTTTTATACAAAGTCCATATATACAAAGTTATTTTGTATATTGATTATAACAGAAAGCTTAAAGTTTGTCAATAGTAAATAAATAAATATCAGGGGAAATTTTATTGTGTTAATTGAAAAAGTAAACGCGCCATCTTCCAAGACCTCAAGTGCATTTAGTTTAACAAAGACAGAGGGAAGCAATAAGCCCGACAAACCCCAGCATTGTCGTATCGCCAGCGGCAGCTTGTTGAGGCGCGGAGAACGACCGATTACGTTTATTGATTCGTAATGACGGCTGCCCCGGATACAGCCCCCCGGAAGGCGCGTTGAGTTACGCTTATAACGCACTCACTGGACGGAAAGTTAGAACGTGGGGTGCGGACAGCTGGAAACGGTTGAGGTTTACAAACGTGGCGGATAGCAGCTCAAAATATTCCTCTTATGCTTGTATAAAGTGACACCAAGCCAACAGTTATTTTTTCTGTCTGGAATTTTGCAGTACATAATCGCGTAATGAAACATCGCCGATGTAAACGTTTTCAATGACGGCTTTACCGTTCAGTATCCGAACTTTGATGGTACAATTTGAGTTTAATCTTACCGTTTTTTCCGCTTCCGGCGCAAGTTTTTCATTCATGTAAAACCGGTCAAACGGCGGTTGGATGTAACTTTTTCCTTCTGTATTGTACTTGAATTTTACTCTGACATAATCACCTTCATCCGGCGGAGTCCGGTTTAAATCTGCCCAGAAAGCCATTCCGTCAGTTCCGGTTTTAACTGTAGCAAAAAGTTCATCTCCAGCTTTAAAATCAACCTGCCCTGCCGTTTGAACATAATCCGGTTCCACTCTTATCGACACATAACGTCCGCGAAACGGGTCGTAAGGATCGACTGGCGCAGCCTTGAAAGTAAATACATTGCCTTTGTTGAAAATATTCTCTGCGCGCATTATCATGTACAGCGGCACTGCCAGCATAACTAACGCCATGATGAAGAACAGTACAAGTTTAATCTTATTCAAATGCATTATTTCACCTCACTGGCAACCGGCACAGCCGTTTGCTTAAATTTTTTACCGATAAAAACATTAGCCAGCAGGAATGCCACCCCAACTGCTATAAACACCAATCCGCGGCCAAGAATGTTTAAATGAGAATCCAGAAAGCGGAGAATAATTAACAGCGAGATAATCAGCATTCCCAGGTTTAATTTAAAAAGTTCACGCTTTTTATATCCGCTCACCAGCAGAGTTGCACCTAGAACAAACATATAACCGCTGAACAGATAAGCCATTGTATATTTGTCCAGCCACGCCGACAACACGACCAACAACGGTAATATGACCACAACAACAAACACCGGCGGAATTTTTCGCCTGATTATAACAATAACATCGTAGACCGTCAGCAACGCCATGATAAAAAACAAAAGCAGATATGTATTATTTTTATGTTCGAAGCGAGAATACCAACTGGACCAGAACGTATCCGGGAAGCTGCCGATAGCGATAAATATCAGCATTCCTATGAATCCAGTCAGTAAATACGGGTTCGCCCAGGCCCCAATCCCGCGTTCGCGCAAGTCCATGCCAATTAAATAAAATGATGCTAAAAGAATACTCCAGGCGATGCATAATTCATATTCAGAACAACGGTAAAAAACCATCGGAAAATTAATCAGCGCAAACGTCATAATCAGCCAACTGAATAAAGCCGTTTTGCCGCAGTCGGAAAATCTCTTAAAATTATAAATCAGATACGGCAGCACAAGGAGCGCAAACATAATTATATAATAAATATTATGTTCAATATCCCATCGCCAGCCGTTGTACGTGGAAAATGCGTAGAGATAAATAAACACGACAGACGCACTGTCAAAAATATAAATCAGGATAAAAATCAGTAGCATCCAGGTGAACATGAAATCATGAAGAGTTCCGCCGAGATGGTAAATTTGTGAAATTATAGCAATTGCCGTGGCACAGCCGGAGGCGATTAATATTGCGGAAGTTTCTTTCCAGCGCGTATCTTTGTTTTTTAACAGAGTATAACCGCCGCAATACAAACCGGCCAGCAACGGCAGAAATGCCATGACGACTCTAAATGTTTTTGGCAGTTCGTCCCAGTTATGCGCGACAATCAGAATTACACCACCGCCAATCAAGGCGGCGCTGAGGATGCTGAAGAAAATCAACATGACTTTCTGAAAACTCATTCCGGGTGTAAGTTTCGGCAAATAGTAGTTTTTCAGAGCTTCGGCATTTTCATGGTCAATTATTTGCGTCTTTTCCAGCGCAGGAAGTTCTTTCAACAGCCATTGTATGGCATTACGGCTTTTGCTCATATTTTCCTCCAAAATGTTTTGATTGAAAAATATCACTTATCTGCAATAATGCAAAGTCTGCTGACAAAAACCCAAGAACATCACGGCAGCAACAGTGCATCAATGTAGTTGAACTCAAATTCAGGAACAGTGTTCAGCACCACATTTTCAATCTGTCCGGTAATTTGCAGGAATTTCTCCGTCGCTCCGGAATCAATGGCATTAAGAACCGCGCCAGCCAGCGAACTGTTGCCAATTTTTATATAGCGTTCCAATGGAACAGCCGGCAGCATGCCAATGCCAACGGCGTGTTTTACTTCAATATATTTAGCAAATCCGCCGGCCAGATAAATCCGGTTGATATCGTCAAAACTGCATTTTTCCGCCTGGCAAAGGGTTTGCAAACCGGCAAATACCGCCGCCTTTGCCTTGAGTATCTGCTCTAGATCTTTTTCGCTGACAAAAACGTTGCCATCATCCGAAATCCGACAGCCGATGATATTGTTTTCTAATTGTACAAAACGGCCAAGACTTTTAAGTAAATCCACATCGTAACGTCCAAATTGATTTATTAAGCCAGTTCTGGCTGATTCAGCGACAAAATCAATCATAGCCGAACCGCATAGCCCGGTCGGAGCGACAGCGCCGATAATACTTAATTTGAATTCAAATTCGCCGTTCATTGCAATATGTTCAATTGCTCCGTCCGCTGCCCGGCAGCCGCAACTGACTCCAGCGCCTTCAAAGGCCGGGCCGGCAGCGGAAGCGCAAGAGTAAACCCGATGTTCACGCACCAGTATCGTTTCACAGTTGGTGCCGATATCCACCAGTACCGAAACGCCGGATTGTCCGATTATTTCAGAAGTTAAAACACCGGCAGTAATATCTCCGCCAATATATCCGGAAGCTGACGGAACAGCTTTTACCAACGCATTTTTCGCGGTCAGCAATCCCAGTTCTCCAGCAGTAGTGACTGGATAAATATTAGTCAACGGTTCAAATGGAATTACGCCGATACTTTCAGGAGAAAGGCCGAAAAAAATATGTTCCATTACTGTATTTCCGGCAATACTGACTTGCTGAATGTCTTCCGGTTTCAGATTGTTTTTGGCGCAAAGCCGTTTTAGTAAAGGATTGATGGTGTGATCAATTACCGCGCGTTGCAATATTTGCAGATTCCCCGGAATTTCAGTAGAAAAAACGATGCGGGAAATTACATTGTCACCATATTTAAACTGCTTATTGTAATCGGAAGCGGTTCCGATTAAAGCGCCGTCAGCGGTGTCTATCAGCGCAACTGCAACTGTAGTCGTGCCGACATCAACTGCGGCGGCAATTCCCGGACGTTCCGGTTTCAAATCAAAACGCTGCAAATGAAAAGCTTCAGCGCATTGCAACTTGGCGCTGGCAAGTGATTTCTTCGGAATGGAGATTACAGCGTCTTCATCAACCGCCAGCGTCAGACAGGCTTTGGCTTTCAACGGCTTATCTTTTATCGTTACCGCAGAACCATCCACTTCAAACTTGCCGTATTCAAGGATAATCTCACATTTTCCGCAAATGCCTTTCCCGGAACAGCGCATGTCGATAGGAATACCTGCATCGTGCAGAACCGAACCGATATTTCTGCCGGTTGCGTTAAGAACAAAAGATTCGTGATCAATTTTTATCAGCATAAAACAGAACTTTGTATTTTATCAAAAAAAACTGCCGGTCCGGCATTTTTCGCCAGTTCCGGCAGAATTTTACGATTAGTTTTACGCCACTCTGCCTAAAAGACGGTCAACCAGGTTAACGGCGCCATTGGCGTCTTCGCTGTAACCGATTGCGCCTATTTGATCAGCATAAGACTGAGTAACCGGAGCGCCGCCGATGATTACTTTCACGTCTTTGCCTTTGAAATGTTCCACAATTTCTTTCATGTACGGCATTGTTGTAGTGAGCAATGCGCTGCATGCCAAAATCTGAGCTCCCTGGTCGGCTCCTGACTGAAATTTGGTAATATCACAATTAACGCCGAGGTCAATGACTTCATAACCGGCGCCCTTCAACATGATAGCAACAAGATTTTTGCCAATATCATGCAAGTCGCCTTTTACTGTACCAATAGCGACTTTGCCAAACGGTTTTCTGTTGGAACTAGCCAATAGCGGCTCAATTAATTCAAGCCCGGCCTGCATTGCTCTGGCGGCAATCAACAGTTCCGGAACATACGCTTCGTTTCTTGAAAAACGGTCGCCAATCTCGCGCATGGCAGGAATCATCGCCCCATCGAGAAGTTTATTAATATCTTCACCGGCATCAATCGAATCTTTGACGATAGTTGCCACATCATTACGTTTGCCGGAAATTACGGCTTTCTTGAGAGCTTCTAAATCCGCCATAACCAAAACTCCTTGTTATAGATGCTGTATTTTAACATATCACAATCAATCAACTTTTCGATTGACTATTCATATAATAACCTGTTTTTTATATAAAATCTTGTTTCATTTTATTAATTTTTGCTGTATATTAATCATTATGAATGCAAAAGTGTTTGAACGTGATACTTTCATTGACCCCAATATTGGTGCGAACGTTTCGTATCATTCCATTTCCTGGAATGAATCCCAAACGCCCGTACTGATTCCTTCTGGCGGTAATATCAATTATCATTCGCTGCCCGTCACCGGAACTATGCCCCATACTCACGATTTTGCAGAAATAATATTAATGCTGAGTGGGCGTTTAACGCACAATGTCAACGGGGAAAAACAGATATTGAGTTCAGGAAATATTGTGTTCATCCGTCCTACAGACGAACACGATTTCAGCCCGTTGAACAATGAAAAATGTGAAGTTATTTTCCTGGATTTTCAGCTTGAACTGTTTTTAACTTTGAGCAAATACCTTGAGGACGATGTTTTTTTGCAGCAGTTTACCGCTCCGGTGTTGCCGCCTACATTCATTCTGGAAAGCGCTGAAACCACGGATTTATGCAACCGGTTGTTATCTGTCAACTCAAGCCGAATGTCACGGTTGATAAAAAAAGTAAAACTTAAAATTATTATCGCTGAGCTGTTCACTCGTTTTTTTATTGACGACATCAACTTGTTACGCGAGAATCAAGTTCCTGACTGGCTGGAAGAGCTTTGCGCAAAAATGCGCAAGCCGGAAAATTTTATTCCTGGTCTGAAAAAATTGCATAAACTGGCGTGCTGCACCCCGGAACATCTGTGTAAATCATTCCGCAAATACCTTAAAAAAAGTCCTACTGAGTTCATTAATGAATTACGCATAAACTATGCGGCCAGGTTGCTGGCTGACACTTCGGATGAGATTGGTTCGATTGCTTACGACTTAAGTTTTCAAAGTCTAAGCCGTTTTTATCATCTGTTCCACAAATATTACGGAGTCTCCCCGGCCAAATACCGAAAGCGCCTGAAAGCCGGTAAACATATTTTTTAATTTAGCCTGAAAATCAATACATAATATCCATTTAACATAACAAAACACGTGACTTGATTTTACGCTAAGCTTGAGGTATGTTATTCAAATTTTTAATTTACTTCTCTCGTGATTTTAAAAAGGCATAGATGAAAAACTGGTTGATTATTTTATCTGTAGTTACAGTGCTTGTTCTGGCGCTGGGCGCAATTATTTTCACGAAAAAAGATTTGGAATTTGACAGTCGGCTTGCCACACGCCCCAATTTGAACAATAATAAAAAATGGAGTATCGGCTATATTGAAGGCGGTACGTTTTCACATTATACTCAAGCGCTGAAATCCACAATTGACGGCTTAACCGCGTTAGGCTGGATGAAACCAGTTGACTGGAAGCGACTGCCGCCAGACAATGAGAATGCAGAACTTATATGGAATTTTTTGGCCGACACTGCTCAGAGTGATTACCTCATATTTCAGAAAAATGCGTTTTATTCAGGAAAATGGAATAAAACGCATAGGTTACTGAATCGCAAGGCTCTTCTCAGTCGGTTAAAAGAAAATAAAGATATTGATTTAGTGCTGGCAATGGGCACTTGGGCGGGACAGGACTTGGCGACCAATCTGCACGCCACTCCTGTAGTCGTTATGGGGGCTATAAATCCAGAT
>JBAYVM010000109.1:0-8008 GCA_041674645.1 Victivallaceae bacterium
AGGCCGACATTGCGGGAAAGAAAAAAGCCCGGCGCCCATTTGATGGAGAATTGATAGAGGTGTTGCGTCATTAAAGCGGCTTCTTCGATTATTTCTCCGGATATCCGGTCTTCTTTGCGCAATTTGACGGATTCGAAAATTTCTACACTGTCTGCTGCTTCAAGTTCAGCGTCCAACTCGGAAATGGCTTCTGCGGTTTGTTGCAGGCGTAATTTGTATTTTTCGAATGATTCGCCGGCGCCGGGAATGAATCCGTAACTGTCCAGCCGCGATAACTCCTGAATGTCTTCAGGGTCAAGGTTCAATATAGAATCTTTAGTGAACGGCAACATTAATAATACTCGTGGTTTTTAAACTCAATCTTCAAGCTTTTTGAGTTCCGCGTCATTTTCGTCAAATTCCCTGCCAGTGGTATTTTGTCTGGATATTTTATATTTTTCAGGGTAAACGACCCGGATTTCATTGCGATGGCAAGTTATTGTCCCACCGGTATCTTCCAACTGTATGGTAACTTCCTGGGTAAGAAGATTCCGGTCATAAATTTTCCCTCGTCCACCTGGGCATTCGCACAGGTCGCCACGCCGTGGCATGGTTTTTTCCAGTTCAAGGTAACCTTCATGTTCGTATTTCAGACAACATTTTAATCTGCCGCAAGCTCCGGAAATGGTGCTGGGTGTCAGCGATAAATCCTGATCTTTCGCCATGCGTACGTTAATCGAGCTGAATTCTTTGAGAAAACGGTTGCAACATAAAACTTGACCGCAGATACTGAGTCCGCCATGAATTGCGGTTTCATCCCTGACACCAATTTGCCGCAGTTCGATTCTGGCGCCAAGCGAACGGGATAATTCTTTTACCAAATCGCGGAAGTCAACTCTTCCTTCAGCAGTAAATTGAACCGTAATCAGCTTGCCGTCCAACGAGTAATGGGCGTTCAGTACTTTCATGTCCATATTCAACGTTTCAACCAGTTTCTGTGAAGTTCTTAAAGCTGATTTGGAACGCATCTCATTTTCGTGGGCAATACTTTTATCGTGAACTGTTGCCTTGCGGATGATTCTCGGGGTATCTTTCTTGTCTGACTCCGGGGAAATTTCGCCTTTGCACTGGAGTATTTGTCCGTAATCCTGATAAAAATCCTTGCGGATTACGCACCAGTCATTCAAGTGAAGACCGATATTGTCCTGGGAACGCGCCAGATATTTGGACCCGTTGTCCAATTTGACCATATATAGTAAATCCATAATTTCCGGATACCTTTCAAAATATTTAATGTCAAACTCTAATATAGCAGTATATTTGCCTGCTGACAACCCTTCAAATTGGTTTATACTGAACAGCCATCGTTTATCAAGGTCTAAATTACCTGAAAAAAAGCAGAAATTTATTATCCATGATTAGTAATTTGGCGCAATTGAAATACTTTTTTATAATCAATTAAAATTTATTAAAATCTTAGATAACGGACAGCTGATGTTTCAACAGAGAGATATTGTTACAGCAATCGAAATCGGCACTTCTAAAATTTGTGTGCTGGTTGGTGAATCAACCCAGGACGGAAAAATTTCCGTTATCGGACATGGAGAAGCTCCTTCAGTAAATACGGTAGTAAAAGGTGAAATTGCGGACATGGATACCGCGCTTGAACAGCTTACCAGCGCTATTGAAGCGGCGGACGCATCCTCTGGACGAGAAATTAGCAACAGCAATATCATCGCCGTAGCGGTTACCGGCTCCAGCATTCAAGCATATCAGGGTACTGGCACGGTATTTGTAAACTCTGAAGATCACCGGATAACTGAAAGTGAAATGAACGAAGCGTTGCAGAACGCTCAGGTAAAACCTTTGCCATTCGGTCAGACAATTATCAATACTTTTGACTCATACTATTTGCTGGACGGCAATCGCCGCGTGCGTAATCCGTTTGACCAGACAGCCGATAAACTGGAAGCTTTTATTCATGTAATCCATGGCGATACCAACCGGATAGAAAATTTCCGTTCAATTATGCGGGATGCCGGGTTTGAACATGAAATTACCCCGGTATTCAGCGGGATTGCGTCTGTTTACGGAATTCTCACCGATGAAGAAAAAGAACACGGGGTTTTGCTGGTTGACATGGGAGCGGGAACTTGTGAATATATGGCGGTATTTAATATGGGAATATTGGCCAGTGGAGTGTTGCCAATTGGCTTTGAACACGTCGCTAATGATCTTTCGCTGGGGCTTGATTTACATATTTCAGTATGCCGGAAAATGTTAATTGACGGAACTATTGCCAGGCATGTTCAAGAACGCCAGGGTTTTTTAGAACTCCGGACCAGCGCCGGAAATTTGAGAAAAATTCCACTGAGTTCTTTTGAGAAAATTATTGATCTTAGATTGCGGGAAGTTTTTCAAATCATCCACAAGAATATATCCGATCAGGGAATTTTTCGTAATTTAAGTTCCGGCGGTGTGCTCACGGGGGGCGCGGCATTGTTTCCGCGGACTGCGGAGATTTTTAAAAGCGTATTTGAATTCCCGGTCAGAGTCGGACAGCCATTTGATGCCAGCGGTGCGGTTACCGGTCTGGAAAATCCGCGCTACAGCACTGTGTGGGGCGTTTTGAAATTTGGTGAAGAGCTGAATAGAATTATCAATTCACGCCGGAAACGCGGAATGGTCGGGGCTTTCATTGACGGGTTTGATGGTTTGGCCGACCTCGTGTGGCGTACTTTATCTAATCTTAAACACTCCATAACGATATGAACTTATGATTGAAACAGGAAAACAAAAGCACGTTAAAGTAATCGGAATCGGCAATTCCGGAGTTAAAATTGCCAGCAGATTGTATGGTTTGGAAATGGCCGGACGATTGAATATTACCGCACTCGATACGGATGGATTATCGCTCGAACAATCCAGCTTGCCGAATGATAAAAAGCTTCTGCTTGATGGCGGCTGGCGCAAGGGAAAAGGGTGTGGTGGTGATGTCCTTAAAGGACAGCGTTCCATGGCCAGAGAACGCGGCGGCATTGAAAAGTTGTTGGACGGCGCATCGTTGTTAATTTTGACCGGAGGTCTGGGCGGCGGAACCGCCACTGGCGGCGCGCCTGCGTTTGCCGGAGTGGCAAAAAAAATGGAGATTCCTACAATTTTTGTTATGACGATGCCGTTCTCTCTCGAGGGACACAGCAAACGTAAAATTGCTGAAGATGGAATTCGTGAACTTTTGCCGGTAGTCGATGTTTTGCTATGCCTGCCGAATGATTTGTTGTTTTCGACGCTGCCTGCGGATACGCTGGTGACTGACGCATTTAAAAATGCCGACCTTGAAGTGGCCAGAGCGATTCTCGGCGTAAGTGAACTCGTTAGCGTGGGAAATCTTCTGCCTGCTGATTTGGCCGACCTGAGCTCCGTGTTAAACCAGAAAAAAAGTGTATGCAGTATCGGAGTTGGCGTTGCTGCCAGTTCTGACGGGCTGAATCGTTGTCATCTCGCATTGGAACGGATGTTGGATTCTCCATTGCTGGGCGGGGTCACAAAATTGAAGGAAGCGGACGCAGTGTTTCTCTCTTTGACCGGCGGTCCGGATTTGAGTATCGGGGATACAAAAAAAACGTTTGATGCGGCAATAAAATTTATAGGGAATGAAACCAAGGTAATTATTGGCGCGAATACTGACCAGACTTATTCAGACATGGTGCAAGTTACTGCGATAACGGTTAATTTTGACAAGCAGGAGAAAAAGCCTGGAGTCAGCAAAAGTGATTCGTTCCTCGCTGAAACCAGAGTTGTTGATTGGAAGTCTGACGAAAAATCCGTTTCCAGCACTGGTTTTGAACAAGGTGAACTGCCGTTGCAAAATATATCCAGAGGTATCTTCCTTAATACTACTCAAGTCGCTTATGATGGCGAAGATCTGGACATTCCAACGTTTCAGCGCCGCATGGTAATTGTCGATAAAGGCGAATAGTTTAGCTTTTGTCAATGTTGTGAGTTGATGAAGTTGTCAATAAGCTGCCGGGAAATGCTGCCGTGCGAAGGTATTTCCGGGAGCTGGTCAATAGAGAACCAGCCGGCAGTTTCAATTTCAACTCCGTCCGGCGTGATTTCACCCGAATCATATTCCGCCATAAATCCAATCATTAAAGAATGCGGAAACGGCCAGCTCTGGCTTCCGAAATAACGAATATTTTTTATTTTTATTCCGGTTTCTTCCAACACTTCACGCGCAACGGTTTCCTCCAGCGTTTCGGCCGGTTCGGCGAAGCCGGCGACCGTGCTGTAAAGTCCGGTCCGGAAATTATGGTTGTGCGCCAGCAGAATTTTGTCGCCATGAGTAACCGCAACAATTACCGCCGGGGAGATGCGTGGAAAAAATAAAGCTCCGCAGTCTGGACAAACTCTTGCCATTTCCCGGTCGCTGATGGAAGTGGCGGCGGAGCAATTGCCGCAGAACCGGTGTTCCTGTTCCCAGTGCAACATCTGTCTGGCATAACTGGCTGCACGGGATTCTTCCGCAGTCAATAGTTTTATCGCTTCGCGAAAGTCAACCGCCTTGATTGACGGAAAAAGTTCAGCCGCCATGGATTTTAGTTCAATGGCGACGCAATTTTTATTGTCGTATGTGCCGACCAGCAGACAAGGTGAATCTTGAATATGCTCAACAATATTCTCTTCCGGCAGGAAATAAGTTCCATTCTGTTCATGCAACAGCAAATTTCTGCCACAAAACGCCAGCACGAGAACATCTTCCGGAAAAGTTATTAGTTGCGGCGGTATTGCCGCTTTAAATAAGTTCATGACGTTTTCTCCAGCGCAAAGAACCGGAATGCGTTAGCGGTGGTGAGGCTGGCGATTTCTTCAACCTGCCGACCGCGTTCAGCAGCGACTTTTTCCGCGACTTTAATCAGAAAACCGGGATTGTTGGTTTTGCCGCGATACGGAACCGGCGCGAGGTAAGGGGAGTCCGTTTCCAGCAACAACCGGTCATCCGGAATGACTTTCAGCGTCTCGCGAATATTTTCCGCTTTCGGGAACGTTATCATGCCGGTAATACCCAGAAAAGCGCCGAGTGCGAGAAATTTTTCCGCCCAGTCCGGAGTTCCGGCAAAGCAATGAAGCACAAACCTTCCACCGGCGGCGGCGAAGTTACTAAGCAAAACATGACAGTCGTTGTAGGCGTCAAAACGGTTTTCCTGATCGCGGCAGTGAACAATGGCTGGCAGTTTCCAGTCTAAAGCCAACGCGAGAAAATTTTCAAATACTTTATACTGGTCGCTGCGTGCTGAATTATTGTAGAAAAAATCCAATCCGATTTCCCCGACAGCGGCGAGTTTGCGATGATCTTTAAATTCATGAAACATGGCTATGCTTTCAGTGAAGTTTGAGGCTGAATGCGGATGAACTCCAGCCGCAAACCAACTGCCAGATATTGCTTCCGCAAACCGCATGGCGTTTCTACTCTCCTCAAAATCTGCGCCTGCCGCCATTAGATAAGCCAGTTCCGGCGTTTTTATTCCGGAGTAATATTCCTGCGGCGGAATGTCGCCGTAATAGTGAAAATGCGTATCAAACAATTCCATAATTCAAAAGCCTTTTATCTCTTTTTTAACTTCCAATATTTAAAAATATTTTTTAATTTATCATGGTTAATCAGCTTTCCCAGCCTCATTTGCTAAGGAATTGAAATAAAAAAACGGTGAGATGAACAGAATAATCACTGTCGTCTCACCGTAATTCTTCAGCGGATTTTAATCAATAATAATAACGCTGTTTAAAGTTCCAAAAAGATTTTGTTTGAAATGCGGGTTTTCCGTGTCTATAAACCAGCCGTCATCAATTTGGAATTTATATTCATAAACACCCGGAGCCAGTTCAATTTCGATTTGATAAACGCCGCTGCCGTTATGGTCTAACAATTCATGTAGCAGATTATTCCATTCATTGAAATCACCAGCGAGAAATACTCTGCTACCAGGAGTTGACTGTATTTTAAATTTTACGCGCTTGGATTTGCCGGAAGTCTTTTTGGTCACCGCTTTTTTAGCTTTTACCGCCGGTTTCTTTTCTGCTGAAGCTTTAAACGTTGCTGCGGCAACTTTCGCGACTTTCTTTACCGCTGGCTTCTTTTCTGCTTGAACCGGCGCTACTTTTTTTTCTGCAACAGGCGCGGCGGCACTTTTTGCTGTTGGATTTTTTTCCGTAGAAGCTTTGGCGGTCTTTGTTAGAACGCTCTTCGATGACTTCGCGGCGCTTTTTGTACTTGGCATTTTCTACTCCTGTTCTTTAAGGGGTTACCTTGTTAAGCCTCGAAATACATAGAATTCAATCGTCAGCTTAATCTCCAATTTACACAACATTTATAAAGATATTCTGAAATATTTATTTTGCAAATCTAAAAGCAAAAAATAAATTTTCTAGTAGCAATGCGCGGCGATTATGACGCGAAGCATTTTGCATTCTTAATAGTCTTTAGCGTGACCGGTCGCCGGTTTAAGGCTAAACCTGGCGCTACTGAAAGGTCTCGAAAAATCCCGCAATCACGGTTTCGACGGAGCGAAAACCCTCCAGAGTCCAGTCATGACAACTTTAGAACTTTAGAACTTTAGAACTTTTCTCGCTTCTCGTACTTCAGTCCTTAATTTGCTTCTTTGCAGATTTGATGAAGCGTCCGAAGGTTTTATCCTTCCTCCGTTTGTCCCGGTATGACAGCTCGTGGAACTTCGACTCTTTCTTGAGCTTTATATAGCTGGAATAGCGATCTTCGGTCAATGTGCCGTTCGCGACTGCGGCCAGAACCGCACAACCGGGTTCCTGCGTGTGGCTGCAATTTTGATAACGACAACTCAGGGAAAGCTCTATGATGTCTTCAAAACCCTGATCAACTCCTTCGTTGGCGCTGAGCAGACCCAGTTCCCGCATTCCAGGCGTATCAATCAACATGGAACCTTGATTAAGAACAATAAGCTGGCGGCGCGCAGTTGTGTGGACTCCTTCGCCCGTTTCACTAACGTCTCTGGTGTCAAACGCGTCCTGCCCGATCAGGCGGTTGAGAAGGGTGGTTTTGCCAACTCCCGATGAACCAATCAGGCAATATGTTTTTCCCGGAACTAAAAGCTGCTGGAATTCGTCAAATCCGACGCCAGTGATATTACTGAGGGCAAGAACTTTGGCGGTAATGGCGCTTGACGCAATGCCGGCAAGCTTCTGTTCCAGTTCTTCCGGGGCGAGCAAGTCCGTCTTGGTGAGAATAACCACCGGTTCCGCTCCGCCGTCTGCGGCCAGCACGAGATAACGTTCCATTCTCCGCACGTTAAAGTCAAAGTGACACGACTGGACAATGAAAACGATGTCCACGTTGGTCGCAATCATTTGAAAATCAATCTTTTCACCGGAGGATTTGCGGCGCAGAAAAGTCTTTCTCGGAAACACCTCATGAATAACTGCGGTAGCGTCGTTGTTATGATATTGCACTGTCACCCAATCGCCAACACACGGCAGTTCAGTCGGAGATTCCAACTGGAAATAAAATTTCCCGGCGAGTTCAGCCGGAACTTCATGAGTTTTATTTCTGATGAGGTATGAGCCGCGGTCAACTGCCGATATACGCGCAATCTCCCGGCCATCTTTACTCAAATCACTGACATGGGCTTGAAACCATTCGTCGAAACCCATATCACTCAATTTCATCATATGTTGTCACCAAACAAGTTACGATACCATTTTTCTATATATTATTCTCCGTTTGTTTGAAAATACAAAAAAAATCCCACAATTCAAACCAAACATGCTTTTTATTTTGATTATTCGTGACGAATTTTGTTGAAGCGGGAATAAGAGGTTGCGACGGAGCGAAAACAATCCAGAGGCGGGCAAACCATCACGTCTTGCCGGTTGACTCTATTATGTTTCAACTGTAATCCAGTCAAAAAATTAGTTTTTCCTGCATAAAAATATTTAATAAAGAAGTTTGCCCAATGACAAGTCTATCGGCTAGGGCGTTAGGTCATATGTCTTTTAA
>JBAYVM010000110.1:0-8005 GCA_041674645.1 Victivallaceae bacterium
TCTGCTCCGGAGGCAGACGCTCTATCCAGCTGAGCTACGGGCGCATATATGACAGAGTTCATACTATAGAGCTCAAAGTTGGATTTTAAAGTAGAGAAAGGCTTTTTTACAGGAAATCTTCCGGCTGTTTCAAAAGTATTGACGTGATTAGGCAATATCAGCGTTAATCATTGTAATCAGTTTGAGGAGTAGAGAAACTGGCGTTGTCCGGAGTTGCACGGCAGTTCAAATACTTCGGTAGTCAGCCAGGTTATATTGTGTTGCGCGGAAGCGGCGGCGACTTGCGGGAAATCAGTGGCGGTTTGTTCCGGAGTTTTGTAAAAAATGAATTTCCCGTCCGGTTTTGGGAAATTGCGCGCTTCGCGGTATAAAGTGCGGGCATCGGCTACAGCTCGCGCGGTGACAATGTCAAAGCGTGACTGCCATTGCGCCAGCCGGTTCATCTCTTTCGTCCGTCCGGTGAATATGTTCAGGTTGTGCAGGTTCAGTTCCTTTGCGGCGGCTTCCACAAACGCGGTTTTTTTACCAATTGAGTCGATGGCGGTGATATGCAGATTGGGAAACGCCGCTGCCAGAATGAGGGAAGGGAATCCTGCGCCACAACCGATGTCACCCAGCGATAGTTTTTCTGAGCTTAACTCCGGGAAATAAATGCTTATTGCCAGAGAGTCGGCGACATGTTTCAGCCAGAAACCGGCTTCGCTGTCAATCCGGGTTAAGTTCACCTGTTGATTGGCAATATTGAGCAATGAATAAAGTTGTTCACATTTTGCGATAAAATTGGCAAGATTGGGAACTCTGCATCGCTTAAAAAAACATTCCAAATCATGAGTCAGGTTAGTCATAGCAGGTTATTTCCGCAGAGCTTGCATTACTCCGGCTGTTAAACAGAATAACGACAGGATAATTAAATAGCCGGTGGTTGCATATTTATAGTTGCGCGCGACGGCGAATTTTCTAATCAGGTCGCGGCATAAATGTGGTTTTGCCGAAAAAAACAGTCCGGTTATTCCCATAATCCAGCTCAATATTACCAGTGTCGGCGCTGACGGGGTATGAAAAGTAAACGATTCATGCAGAAAATAATATGCGAGCAGAATGAACAGTCCGCCGATTGCCCGGGAAAAAAGATAGTCAAGAAAGAAATATGCCAGCATGGTACAAGCGACGACCAGCGGATAGAGCCACGGCAGCATCCAGTCCCAGACAATCGGTTTTGCATGCGGGATGCACCAGAGCAGACAGAGCAGCGCCAGAATGGTTCCGGCAGTTTTATTGCGGGGAATTCTTTCCCTGGTGGATAGGTTTGAGCTGTTAACTTTCAACACCCAGATGCTGAGCGCGGCGGAAGCCACTCCGCAGGCAAAAAGCGCTGCCGTATATATATTGTAATCGGTCACTGATATTATCCTTCCAGTTATAAAACAAAATCTTAAATTAGCACAAAAATCGTGCACTGCAATTCTGGGTTCACATTAAAGGCAAAATGGAGTATGCTTATTCGTCTTCTGATTTCAACGGTTTAAGATATTCAATTTCTTCCCGTTTATACTCTATTTTTACTCCCGGTTCCGGGCTGAACAGTATCTTCGCTTCGGTTTCCGCGAAAAGCCGTCCAATGGTAACTTTCCCGTCCTTGAGTTTAAGTTCCGTATCCGCCACCCACATGTTGATGGGTTTCGGACGGACTATCTGGCTTTTTTCGATGGTCAGCGTAAATTCTTTTTTATCCGGAACTGCGCGTTTATGTGCGACGACAATCGTATAAGAGCCGGCGCTGAGTCCGCGAATGGTGAATAACTTGGAGAGTAAATCATTTTCCCCTTTTTCGGTTACACCATATTTTTTACCATTTACATAGATGGTTGTTCCTGGCGGATTTACAATCAGGTCGATGCCACCAGTATTGCGGGACAAGTTAAATTCAACATCGGTGTTTTGTCCGGCGGCGACAAATACTTCTCTTGATGCCGGGTCAAAGCCGTCTTTAGCTATTCTAACGGTATATTTGGCTGGCATTAGACCTGCCGCCTTCAACGGAGTGCTGCCATACGGACGGTCATTGATGTAAACTGCCGCACCGGCAGGATTTGAGGTTATATTCAGCGAGCCCGGCACTTGCACCATATTTATTTCTTTGGTTTGATTATGGTCGCGCTGTACCATAACCACATCTTCGACATTTGCATAACCGCTTTTTTCCAGTCTTATCCGGTAACGTCCTTCTTCCAGTTCAGTATGGTACGGGGTAAATCCTTGCGGTTTGCCATCAATATAAATACTGGCATGAGAAGGCGTGCTGTTAAGATACAGACGACCGACATTTGAATTCAGTGTGGTCATAATTCCCTGTGGTCTGGAATTATTGATATCCCATTCGATGGCGCGTACAGCGAAGCCGGTTCTTTCTATTTTTGCCGAATAATGTCCGAGCGGAAGATTATTCAGCACCAGCGGCGTTGTGCCTTTGGGTTCGTTATTGATAGAAACTTTAGCTTCAGACGGGCGACTGGTAATCATGACAGAGCCGGTGACCGGTTGCAATTTTACTTCAACCACTTTTTTGTCATTTGGTTTCAGGGTTACGCTGGTCCAGGTTGGTTCATAATTCGGCAGTGATATTTTAAAAATATAGATTCCCGGTTTTACTTTGTTTCTTTTGAACGGCGTTGTGCTCAAATCCTTGCCGTTTAATGATACCATGGCTTTTTCAGGAACGGAGTTGATAATCAGTTCTGCCCACTGGTCTTTTTCTTTTTTTTCTTCGCATCCGGTCAGGATAAGCAGTGACACTGCCGCGCCAGCCAGCGTAAACAGCACGGATTTAAGTAGATATTTATATTCTATTTTCATTTTCTTCTCCTGAGGTGTTCGTCAAGACTGATGCGTTGAGACCTGGCGTTCTGATGATCTTTTTCATCTTCAGAAGTCAATTCCATTATTTGATTCAGGACATCTTTGATTTTTTCCAAATCATTTATTTTCAGCAATCTGACTTTTTCAAATTTTAAATCCCTGATTTTCTGCAAGCGCATTTCTTCCGCTTCCTGTTCGCGTTTTCTCGCTTTATCCCAGATTGGCGGTTTGGGCGAGAATTGATCAAGGTATTCAACGGTGATGCGATAACGGAGAATTGCTTTAAGCAGATTTCCCGGCTTAGCTTCGCGATTGAGGAAAAGTTCTTCAGCTTTGTAATAGCTTTCTTCCGCCTGTTTGGTCAGTTCTTCCGGAGTCATGGCGATAGTTTGCAAACCATAATTGCCGGAAAAATCGTTAATTGCGCGTTCTATGGTTTCGAAAGAGTTTGGGGCATAAGTATTTATAACTTCAACTTCGTTAAATTTCTTGTCGTAGCCGATTACCATCTTTCTTATTTCATTAAGATTATTGATTGCGGAGCCCGGGGACTGGGGTTGAAGCGTCATAAATGAAGTGTTATCAATTTCTCTTTTCAGGCTGTCCAGATAGTTGGCATTAATCGGATTGATAGTTTTTGAATAGTGTCGTTGAGACTTCAGGTCGTCAATCGTGAATTGCGCGGTGTTATTCTCAATCAGCAGGGTGAACCGGAAAATATTGTCTTTCTCGGATTTTTCTTTTTCGTAAAACAGGAGAAAAGGTGACGGCGTTTTTTCCGCAACATTTGTTGCAGGCATTTTAGCGCCTTTTTCGTTAGATTTTTGAATATTATAAAAGAGCGCGATAAAAATGACGGTGGCGCAAATAACACAGGTATAAAAGAGTAAATTGGACATGTGGCGTTTTTTCGCATTTTGTTCGCCTTCGGCCTCTTTGGGTTTTTCCTGTTTCTCTTTTTTGCCGAAGAAGTTTACTTTTTCTTTAAGCAGAACCTCTGACACATATTTGGCGCTTTCTTCATCAGTAGATTTGCTGATGACAGTTTTATCCATTGGCGTTATTTCAGGTTTGGGCTGCTTGATTTCGAACGGCGGCGGATTATTTTCGACAAATTCCGGTTTGCTGACCTGTTCTGCAATCGGCTGAAAGATGATTTTTTGTACCGATTCAACGGTTTTGTCTGGTGACGGCTGAATAATCGGGGAGGGCGACGGCGCGATAATTGAAGCTATTTCGCTGCCTATATCTTTTTTCTCGCCCATGCGAATGCTTTGGTCGCCGATTTCAACGATATCGCCTTCATTCAGTTCCCGGCTGCCGTTTACCAGTTCATGATTAACTTTAACGCCGTTAGTGCTTTGCAAATCAGTAACCGACCATTTGTCGTTGGCTCCAAGCGTCAGCCTGGCGTGATAACGTGACACTCCGCCAGTCATAAGGCTGATGTCATTATCGGTTTCCCGCCCGAGCGTAAACTCCCGGCCTTGAAGCTCAATCTTTTCTCCGGCTCTGACGCCGTTTAAAAAATAAATTTTCATTTTCCACTCTCTTTAAATGAAATGACAGATTCTACTGGACTAATTATTTTTTCTCCACGCAATTCTCTTTCAAATTCCATGGTAAGTTCGCTGCTCAAGTCAACCTTGTCGCCAATCTCTGTTCCGGTGGTATTTATAACGCCGCAGGGAAGTTCGATAGTAGTAAATGCATTCCGGCATCTGACCATAAAAACCCATGGCGGCAACGCCTGTCTCATGTCGCAGATATTGTTTCCCATGTCAATAAATAGCACATCAATCGGAATGCTCATGAACAGACTGTGGATGGTATTGCAGTTGCCGAATACCATGGCGTCAAACGGTGCGCCGTCAAAACTTCTTCCAATCATTCCGCGAGTTCGCTGTATCAGTGATGTGGCATAAAACGGAGATTTTGAAATATATTTTTTCTTGCTTAAATTAAGAATCATTGTCACTCCTCAGTGCAGTAATTTAAATGCCTGCATCAATATCGGCACCATCAAAATAATAATTACTGCCGGAAAAATAAATACAGTCACCGGAAATAATATTTTTACCGGCGCTTCATTCGCCAGTTTTTCCGCCCGGGTGAAACGTTTATTCCGCAGCATATCGCCTTGAATCCGCAGAAGATTGGCAATGCTGACTCCGAGTTCCTCCGCCTGGACAATTGCGTTCAACATCGCCGTTAAATCCGGTTGCTTGACCCGGCTTGCAAGTTCGCGCAGAGCGACGGTACGTTTTTTTCCGAGCTGAATTTCCCGGAAAGTCCGGCTTAATTCCTCGCCGAGCGCATCAAGTTTTCTTCGGCTGAGAATATCGCGCAATGAGGTCAGAAAATCTTTTCCGGCTTCCACTGACAGCGTCAGCAGATCCAGCACATTCGGTAAAGCTTTCATGATTTCCAAATGACGGGTTTTTACCGTTTTTTTCAACCATACAGTCGGGTAAATCGTCATGCAGGCAACTAGAGCCAGTCCGAAAAGAACCTTACCGGAGGCGATGCACAGCGCCATCAGCAACAGACCGAAAATGATAAATAAAATTCTTACCGCGACGAAATCCTCGGCATTTATCGCATCACTGTATCCGGCCATTTGAAGCTGTTCATCCGCCTGATTGCGTAAATTATTCAACATCGGAAGCCTGGCGACTATCCGCACGTTGGGAACCAGCGGCATAAAAAGTCTAATCATGATAGGCAGCTTTTTAACGATTTCGTCGTTAATCTGGTCGCGTTCCACCTGAATGCGTCCAACCATTCGGAATAGAATAATCAGAAAGCAGGTGACAGAGATGCCCGCTGATACTGCGGCAATCAAACTCAAAATAATTTCTGTATTGGCTTCAGACACGGTTTATCCTTTTATACATCAATTGTTGTTATTTTTCTGATTACCAGAAAACCGATGACGACCAGTATAGATGCCCCGATAATCGCCATAATGCCGAGAAGCGACCCAAAAAAATTATCCATAGTTGTCGGGGAGGCCCAGGACATAAAAAACATCAGCGCAAACGGCATGATGCCGATAATCACCGCTTGCAGTTTTCCTTGCGCGGTCATCGCCCGCAGTTTATTATTGATTCTGGCGCGTTCCCGGATGACTGACGCCAGGCGTTCCAGGACTGCGGTCAGTTTGCCGCCAGTCTGCCGCGCGGTGATTATCGCGGTCACAACCAGTTCAAAGTCATCGCTGCCCAGTCGCCGGTTCATATTGTCTAACGCTTGTTCGAGTTGCACGCCCAGCCGGATTTCTTGTACCAATAAACGGAATTCAACTGAAATCGGACGTCTGTTTTCGGAAGCAATGGTTTCCAGCGCCTGATTAATGTTGAATCCGGCTTTCAATGAACTGCTTATTGAACCGAGGGCATCCTCCAGTTGTTCGTTGAATTTTATTAACCGGTGTATTCTGAGCTGTTTAAGAATCAGTCTGGGCATGGGAAAAGTTACAATCGCCAATACCATTCCGAGAAAAATACCTTTCGGCCAGCTGAAACTGTTGCTTGTCGAGGCAAAAATAACCACTGCCATGAAAAATGCCACTGCGCTGATTGCCAGACTCAGGTCCAGTATTTTTCCCGGCGGCAACTGCAATAATACATCGTCAAGTTCGACTGCGGCTTCTTCCAGATAACGTTCCTTGTAGCGTGCCGAGGCGAATGAAATAAAATCGACAATAACCAGCGTTGCCATGGTTACGGCAAGAAAAGCAAACAGACTGGGCAGAAATGGATTTTCCAGCAGAGCGGTCATCGTATTCCTCCACGGTTGCTGAACATTTTTATGTCAATTTCCAGTTTGGCGCGCTCAATATCTTCCATGAATGTCGGGATGTTTCCTGCCGGCATGTAGTGTCCGACAATTTTATTGTCCGCATCCCAGCCTTCATGTTTGAAAACGAAAATATCCTGCATGGTTATAATCTCGCCTTCCATCTTGGTTATCTCGCTGACATGAGTAATTTTGCGGGATCCGTCACGTTCACGACTAATCTGAACAATAATGTCAATGGCGGAAGCAATCTGTTCGCGGATAGCTCTCAACGGCAAATCAAATCCAGCCATCAGCACGAGTGTTTCCAGCCTGGACAATGCATCGCGAGGAGTATTGGCGTGAATTGTGGTCAGGGAACCGTCATGGCCGGTATTCATGGCTTGCAGCATGTCCAGCGCTTCGCCGCCGCGGCACTCGCCGACGACAATCCGGTCAGGACGCATACGCAACGAGTTTCTCACCAGGTCGCGAATGGATATTTCACCTTTGCCTTCAATATTTGGCGGGCGTGATTCCAGCCGGACAATGTGTTCCTGATGCAGCTGAAGTTCCGCCGCATCTTCAATCGT
Source organism: Victivallaceae bacterium (assembly GCA_041674645.1). Taxonomy (GTDB): domain Bacteria; phylum Verrucomicrobiota; class Lentisphaeria; order Victivallales; family Victivallaceae; genus JBAYVM01. Next base: position 7,230 of record JBAYVM010000110.1, read on the forward strand.
CAGAATGCGTTCGCGGTTCGGAATATAGGAACTGAGTACGTTAAGCAAAGTAGTTTTACCGGAACCGGTTCCGCCGGAGATGATAATATTTTTTCTGACGGCGACGCATACTTCCAGGAATTTAGCGATATCCTCGGTAATTGTGCCGAAGCGAATCAGGTCTGGAACTTGATATGGAGTTTTTGAAAATTTACGAATTGTTATTGATGGTCCGACCAGCGATAATGGCGGAATAATGGCATTCACACGGGAACCGTCCGCGAGGCGGGCGTCAACCATCGGGGAACTTTCATCAATGCGTCTGCCCAGCGGTGACACAATGCGTTCAATCGCCGACTGTACCTGACTGTTGTCGGCAAAAGCGGTATCAGTGCGATAGAGAATGCCTTTGCTTTCAACATACACTTTATCCGGTCCGTTGACCATTATTTCTGTGATGTCATCAAGTTCCAGCAGATATTCCAGCGGTCCAAGTCCGATTGCCTCCTGCACTAATTCCCGTTCAATCGTTTCCAGCTTTACGCCTTTGGGGAGGGGAATTGACAGTTCTGATAAAATTTCCGTGATGGTCGCTTTGGCGCGGTTTTCAAGCTCTTTCTCAGAAGCCCCGGACAGCGCCATTTTTTTCAGATTAAGCCTTTTCATCAGTTCCATGTGAGCCCGTTTTTTGATTTCCTGAACCAAGGGCCGGGTTTCATCTGGAATGCCGGAAATTCTTAGCAACGGGATGCGTTCTTTGCCGTACTCATCAAGTCCGCCGGATTTCGCATCTTTAA
>JBAYVM010000111.1:0-7972 GCA_041674645.1 Victivallaceae bacterium
GCCGGTCAGTACAATTATCGTCGCCATTAAGCCAACGTTTAAATATTTAAAGATTCCGATGTTCATCATTTTCCCTCATTTTTTGCTTGAAGCTTATCCCGGTTGCCGAGCCCGAGGTCTTTAATTGGCAGCAACCATTTTCCATTGCTGTTTTCCGGCACAACAATAATTTCTGAAGGTTCCGGCGGAATCGGTATCAGCGGGTAGTTCTGAAAACGGCTTTCCACTTCTGGACGGAAACCTTCCGGCACATAAGTTTTATCGATTTTTGTCAACATTTCTTCAGAATTTTCCGCCGCCAGCGAATCCGGATATTTCTTCAGAACGTCAGTCAGGTATCTTTCCACCGGTTCACTCCGGCCAATTCGATTATAGAACTTAGCGATATTCAGCAAACGTTCCGCCTGTATATCTTTGGATTTCAGAAAACATTTTTCAACCCAATCCGCTTCCGGGGCTTTCGGGTATTTTTTCAAAAATTCTTTCAGCACCTGCGTGGATTCTTTGTTGTATTTTCCGTCGCCATCACCGTGCTGCGAAAGTTGAAATAATGCGTTGCCAAGTTCAAGATAGGCAAATTTACATGCTTCAGAATTAGGATACTGCTTGATAATTTCTCGAAGCAGTTCCAAGGCTTTATCTACTTTGCTGTCTTCAATGAATAATACCGCCAGGCGCAATTTGGCCTGAGGCGCTTCTTTCGCAAACGGCGCGTGTTTTACGGCGCTCTCGTAGATGGTAATCGTTTTATCCGGACCAGTCAGCCAGGGTATCCAGCGCAACGACCAGAATGCCGGATCCCGGTAACCTTTGAAATATTCATTGCCGATTTCGTATTCCCGGTCAACCATTTTTCCATAATCAACAAAACCGGGATAACTGTTGAGCAGTTTCTCTATATTCTCATATTCTGAATACAAAAGTCCGCCTTCGCGATAGCTTTTTACTGCCTCCTTGACCGCATCGGCTTTCAATGAAACCGTGTCGGCCATGTGTTCGGCGTCCAAAAACAGCTTGGCGGCGGCGTTATAATCACCTTTCTGATACTTTTCCAGCCCCCGCTGATAAAGTGCGCTGGATTCAGTGTCATTAGCCAACAATAAAGGCGTGGCGAAAAATACTGCAACAGCAAAAAGCAAAGACAAAAGTTTTATTCTAACAATCCAACTCAACACTATATTCATCCTGATTGACTTTTTAGTAAAATTAAACAGAACCATTAAATTAACCTGTTTTTTGGAAAAATCCAAGTAAACGTCATTTTTCTCTAACTTAAAATTCTGCGGTCAGCGCATAATCACGCAGGTTCTGCTCACATTAACTTCAATCCGGGTAAATCCTGAACATCAATCAGTCCTACCACTTTTTGATTACTGTCAAGCACAATAATCCCGTTAATATGCCGGTCTTCAACTACGCGCAACGCTTCAATGGCCAGCGAATCAGCATTGACGGACACCGGATTTTTAGTCATTACGGCGCCGACTTCACGATTCAATACCTCTAAATCCTTCTCGACATGACGCCTGAAATCACCGTCAGTGAAAATTCCCAACAAACAGTTCGATTCATCAACAATAATCGCCGCTCCGCAACGGGCTTTGGTCATTTTCAGCAACGCTTCCCGCACCGTTGCAGTCGGCAAGACCATAGCAAAACGATCTCCAGAACGCATAATATCGCCAAGCCGCATCGTTACTGCGCGTCCGATTGCGCCGCCTGGATGCAGCCGACCGTAATCTTCTTTGGTAAAGCCGCGTTCTTCCAGCAACACTAATGCCAACGCATCGCCCAGCGCCAGTAGCGCAGTTGTCGTGGTGGTCGGCGCCAGATTGAACGGACACGCTTCCTGCGGTACGGTCATCTGCACGGTGAGATTGCTTAATTTCGCCAGACTTGACTGTTTGGAGCCGGTTACGGCGATGATTTCCATGCCGAGGCGTTTGGCCGGATTCAAAATTGCCAGCAACTCTTCAGTTTCGCCACTGTAACTGAGCGCTAGCAGGACATCGTTTTTCTGCATAATTCCGAGATCGCCATGCAAAGCTTCAACCGGATGCATAAATACCGCCGGCGAACCGACACTGGACAACGTGGCGGCAATCTTTTTGCCAATGTAACCGCTTTTGCCCACCCCGGTCAATACCAGTTTTCCGCCGCAGTCAATCGTCTTGCCGCATTTTGCCACCATCTGTTCAAAACTGTCACTAAGATTATCTCTGACCGTTTTCAACCCTTCAATCTCAATATTGAATATTTCCCGTGCTTTGTCAATAATTTTGCTCATTTATCTGCGCCTTCAGGTAAAAAAAATCTGTTCTCAGACTCATAACATACAACCCGCCGGAAAATATAACTCAAATCCGGCAGGAACGAATATCCGTTACAATAATGCCGCGCGCCCCAATCCGGTGCAGTTCATCCATAATATGATTGTTTTCTTTTCGCAAAATCATCGCCTTCACCGCCACCCAGTCCGGATTGCTCAACGGCGCTATTGTCGGCGACTCAATTCCCGGAGTGATGGCACAAGCTTTCGCCAGACTTTCGCGGGAAATATCATATTCAATCATCGCATAGGTTCGTGCCACTAGAATGCCTTTAATACGGCCAAGCAACTTTTTCACTTCAACATTATTTTGGATTTCGGCATCGCGCCCGATTAAAATCGCTTCCGACTGCATCAACGGTTCTCCGACCACTTTTAGCCCGGCCTCTTTCAAGGTTTGCCCGGACTCAACTACGTCGGCAATCACATCGGCGACGCCAAGTTGAACTGAAACCTCCACAGCCCCGTCCAGCCGGATAATTTTGGCTTGAACGTGACGTTTGGCCATGTCTTGAAGAACAATTTCCGGATAGGAAGTCGCAATCCGCAGACCTTCAAATTTTTCCGGGGTAATGTCCAATTCCTTCGGCACTGCGTAGCGGAACGATGAACGCCCGAAGTTCAGCGGCAGAATCTCAAAAACATTGGACTTGCTGTCCACCGCCAGGTCACGACCGGTTATACCCATGTCCAAAACGCCGTTACCGACATAAACCGCAATGTCCCGCGGACGCAAATAAATAAAATCAATATTGTTATCTTTGTCGCTGACCACCAGTTCACGTCCGTTTCTGGAACACTTGTAGCCCGCCTCTTTCATTAACGCTACCGCCTCGTCTGAAAGTGAACCTTTATTCGGAATTGCTATTTGAAGCATGAAACTATCTCCATATTATAAATTTTTATCCAATAATTATCGCTTAAAGATACTTGTAAACGTCCTGCAACTTCAAATCGCACGCCAGCATCATTACCTGTAAATGGTACAGCAACTGTGATATCTCTTCGGCAGTTTTTTCCCGGCCTTCATATTCCGCCGCCATCCAGACTTCTCCTGCCTCTTCAATCACTTTTTTGCCAATAAAATGTTTACCTTTTGCCAGTTCTTTGACCGTTCCTGAGTTCTGATCTCCGGCCGCCGCTTTGCGCTCCAGCTCTGCAAAAAGTTCTTCAAATGTTTTCATCAGCCTTAATCCCTTACAAAAAAGTTGTCTGTTGCAAAACGGAAAATATAGGCTGGATTCCCGAAAAAACAATGTTTTCGATGTAAATCTTTTATAATCAGCAAGCAAAACTGTTAAATTTCAAGGCTTTATTAGTTTTGCGGCTCAGACGACATTTTGTCCGTCATTGTTGACGGCTGCTGTGTAGGCTTGTTGCGGGCTTGTTCCAGCATCCACCGGTATAAATCAGGATTGTTGTATGCCTGTGTCCATGAATTATGTCCAATTCCAGGATAAATGGTGAACTTTACCCGGCCGTGCTGCTTTCGAAGCGCATCCACCATTCGGGAACTTAACTCGAAAGGCACTGTCCGGTCGGCATCGCCGTGGAACACCCAAACCGGCACATCTTTAATTCTTTGAGCATCGGCAGGTTCACCTCCACCGCAAATTGGCACAACTGCCGCAAACCGGTTCGGCATTTCGCAGGCCAACATCCAGCTTCCGAATCCGCCCAAGCTCAAACCGGTCAGATAAAGACGGTCCGGGTCAACAGGATATTTGTCCATGACTTCATCCAGCAATTCCTGCAATTGTAAAACTTGCCACCGTTGCTTTTCTGGACATTGCGGCGCGATAACAATAAACGGAAATTCCTGATTTGCAGGCAACGATTTTAGATATTTGAGCGGTCCGGTGCGCTCAACTTTAGTCAAATCATCGCCGCGGTCTCCGGAACCGTGCAGGAACAGGATTGTCGGCCAGCGTTTCGTTTTATCTTTTCCCGCTGACGGAGACACATATGCCACATAACGCAACGGTTTAGCATCGCCAATTTTCTTTTTCAAACCATGCCACCATTTTTCATTTAAACTCCGCGGTCCGGTGCGCTCAACCGCCGGTGTGCCGGGCTGCATTTCACTCAAACCAGCCAACAGGATGGCGCCATCGGCATGACGGGTGAACGCGTCCTTCAACTGGTACTTGATTAATTCGCTCAATTGATGTTGTTGCTCTTTTGCCACGTGTGCATTTATCCCGAACTCCTGCGGCAGTTCCAGACTGGCAGGCAGTTCCAACAGCCGCCAGTTCACATCTTTTGGCGCCCGATAGAGTGTCAGATATTGCCGCGTGAGCCGCTGCCCGTCTGCATTCAGCACATCAACCACCGCCCCGTAGCGTCCGGTTTTATCTGGCGCGGTTACTGCGTTATAGGCAGAATCATAAAATGTTGTTTTGATCGTATATTGTCCAATCAGGTCTTCAACGAGCGACGGTTGTTCGAAATTCGCAGCCGGAAAACGTTTGCCGGTGAACACTGCCGGACGGAAAATAATTTCTTGCTGCTCGAATTCAGCTTTCCTGGCGGCTTGAATATCCGGCAGAGCGACTGCGGCAACCGGTTTCCCGTCAATGGCTACAGTGAACGAATTTACTGGTTTGGCAGGAACAGGCACGATAATCGTGATTTGTGCCAGCCGTCCGGAGGCAGACAATTTACTACGGCCGATGACCTCGGCCCCGTTAAGAATTGTAACAGTTTTTCCTGTCAATGCAGCTATGGCGGCGACTTCAAACCGGATATTCCGGAATCGTTGATGAACAGCAAAAGCGGCAACCTCGACAGCAGCGCCGGATTTTTCCGCGAGAACTATCGGCTGCAATTTTATTGTATCCCTGCCGTAAGCGGCTTTGACCGGAAACCAGCGCAATTGAGCGTTGCCACTGTCGGAATTGCTGTCGTTTACATAAAGTTGAGCTGCGGCAGTCATTCCTTCCGCAGGCTTGAGACCAAGACTGCTCCACGGCAGCAGAGCTTCAAGTTTGTAACCGTTGGTAGTTTTTGTGCGCGCGGCAGTAATCTGAAGTTTGTTGTCTTTGAACTCATCGCCACGCTGGTCGATAACATGCATACGCAATTTAGGTTGCGTCGACGTCACTCCCGCCGAAATTATAACTTGAAACGACTTTTTGCCGCCTTGCGTATCGGCAAGAAACAATTCGACTGACGAGCTGCGCCAGAAGTTTTCAGGCTTTTCCTACTCTTGCGGTTGCTCATCAAGGACATTAATCAATATAAGCAAACCGCGTTCATCCCAGCCAAGCCGGGCCCAGGCATCAAAAGTTCCAGGCGTTCGCGGTACGGATGAAGCTAACACATCAATTTTCAACCCGTTGTCGTGCCAGTCGGCGGCATTGCCGTCAATGACAATTCCGTCCACGCGCGGCACTGCAACGCCGGACGGCAAATCAGCAGCCCGGACAACAGATAACACAAAACCCCAAATAAGAATCATGCATACGCGCTTCATAACAACAATCCTCTCATTTTTAATCAACGCATTAAAGATTCGACAAGATACTTGCAGAGCGGGAATATAGTGTAGGTTCACGAAAAAACAATGTTTTCGACGTAAATCTTTTATAATCAGCAAGCAAAATCTATCGCGTTGTCATGGATAATTTATTAATTATCGGCGACAATTCTTTTGATTCCAGAGCGGTTTAGTACGATTCTGAATTTTCTGTATTCCGAATTTTTTTCCATTTGATATTTCAGAATCAAGTTAAGATGATAAACGCTGTCGCCCTTTACCGGTTCGATATTGTCGTCGCCGTCCGGAACAAACAGGATTTTTCGCGGATTGTCCATCTTTTTCATAAAATTCCTGACATCAATCCGGATAATGTCAATGACTCCGTCAGCCTGCAAGTCGGCAAACAGTTTTCTGCATGGCTTGGAAAAAATCCGGATCTGCTTTTTGGAGTAAAGAATATTCTCCGGCGCATAACCGTTGTCCAGTTCGCCAAGATAATCTTTGTTCCTGATCTTTATGATTTCCGGCGGCAGATTTTGTTCGTCAACAAACGCAAACAGTTCGCGGCAGATGCCGATTTTCACGTCCATGTTAGTCCGCAATTCCGTTTTGTAATCATATAGACGCTTGCGAATCCAACTGACCATATACAGGCGCGTCAGCTCCTTAATCCGGTCTTTAAAAACGTAGGAGATAACCAGCACGAACAGCAATGACAGCGTCAAGTCGGCGAAAAAACGCCGGGAAAGGAAAAGCGAGATTGTTGCGAACAGCATCGCCAGTCCTGCGGCAACTCCGGAGACAATCTGTTCAAGCAGCCGCCCTTCCGTTCTGACGCTGGTCTTGAGAAAGAGAATGCTTCCCATGATTTTCTTTAAAATGCGCTGACGGTAGAGCGTTTCTTCATTGGAGCCATTTTTTACCGGAATTGACGGATAATGATTTTTTCGCCGGTAATCCAATTCAAAACGCAATTTTTTCACTGCGCGCTCAGAAAAAGCCTGACTGTATTTGCTTTTGCTGTCGCGCAGAAAGCAGATCAGGCAGCAAAGATGCTTTTCTGAGATGAGGCTCAAATATTCATCCGCCAGGCAATAAAAAGAAGCTATTTTTTTGTTCACATGCGTCGCATGCGCCAGCATTTTCAGCTTGCGAAAGGATTCAAGCAGTTTTTCCACATGTTCGAGATAGCGTTCAATAACTTGCCGCCGGTCTTCACCGGGCGGCAGGGATTCAATATAACTCTCCTCATCGCGCATCGCGCTTTTGACGATGGAGCAGAACATTTTTACATGGTAGAAATATTCTGAAACGGCATGTTCATTCCCCGGGTCGCCGCACAATAATTCCATGGATTCTTTGATTTTTTTCAACGGGCAGCCGACGCCGTCAAAAATCGCATGCAGATACATTTTGGGCGTTCCCAGGCGAATGTACTTTTGCATGTCATTGTTAAAATCTGCACGGGAATAGCTCTGCGGCGAGACTCCGAGATTATTGGGAATAAACAGAAATGATTCCACGGCATATTCCGCCTGCGGGCGCGCCAGATCCAGCGGATAGGCGTATTTCAGCTCAAACTGATACTTGTCGTGGATGCTGATGTTCTCTTCAACCATGCGCATATTAAATCTATTCTCCCGCATTATGTCCGTTAACAATTCTGCCGTCGTCAGCTTCATTATGCCGGGCAGAGCGCATAAGCGCAAAGAATTTTTTCATGTCAATAATTCCTCCGGTAAGCAGCCAGCCGGTTGTAAAAGTACCGAGAGTAATAATTATGATCATGTAGCATCGCCAAAATGTTATCCAGCTGAGATCGTTAAATTTCAAAAACAAACTGAGAGTGATTCCAGTAACAAAGGTTAAAAACCAGAAAATACTCCACGAATATACACAGAAGAAAATTATTTTATCGCCGGCAGTGAATTCTTCTGTCATTCCCAGCCTGCGGAATAAAACTGAAACAGTCTTGGTTTGAACTGTATGTTCATGCGCTTTGTCAAACTTGCCGCGATGCAACATTTTATTTAAATCAAAATCAGCCAATCCGCGCAACCGTTTACAAATTAAAGACACAGAAACATAAGCCAGCCCGGAACAGATCATGCAACAGAAAAAAATTTGCTGCCCGTTAAAAAGCATTGAGCCGTCCTGCATTA
>JBAYVM010000112.1:0-7943 GCA_041674645.1 Victivallaceae bacterium
CTCGGATGAAAAAATAATAAGAGGGAAACAGAGTTCGGGAGTCTGAATTAATCCGGAACTGTGCGGATAACACAACTTGACGGCGGGAAAAAATTTCCCGCCGTTTTTCGTTATGGTTTTTAGTGTTTTTGCTTAGTTGCCGGCGTACCGTGAATCTTCACTTCTGCAAAGTGTTCTTTATGATCGTCAACAAGCGGAATGGTATTGTCTGTTTGCTCAATGCCATCGACACTCATGGACATTTTTCCGCTGCCAGCAGGAGTTTGCAGAACCGTGATATGGTAAACTGTTTCCCGGTAACGGTAGTGTAATTTGAATTCTTTCCAGTCGGCAGGGATACATGGCGTAAACCGTAATTTATTTACTTCAAGTTTTAACCCCAGCAGGGATTCCACAATAAGTTGGTACATCCAGGCCGCCGAGCCTGTGTACCAGGTCCAGCCGCCGCGTCCGGTATGCGGCGACACCGCATAAACATCGGCGGCAACAACGTACGGTTCCACTTTGTAAATGGTAGTATCCGCAGGCGATTTGGCGTGGTTAGCCGGATTAATCATAGTAAAGAGTTCCCAAACGCGCTGGTTGTCTCCAAGCCGTGCGAAAGCCATGGTCGCCCAAATTGCGGCGTGGGTATATTGTCCGCCGTTTTCTCTGACGCCTGGAACGTACCCTTTAATGTAGCCCGGATTTGGCGTTGACTTATCGAATGGCGGATCCAAAAGTTGAACGAGCCCGCTTTTCCGGCGAACAAGACGTTTATTCAGCTCTTTCATTGCCGTGCCCGAACGTTTATGATCGCCCGCGCCCGAAAGTACCGACCAGCTTTGCGCAATCGAATCAATCTGGCATTCTGAATTAGCCGCCGATCCGAGCGGCGAACCGTCGTCAAAATAGGCGCGTCGATACCATTTTCCGTCCCAGCCGTGAGTTTCGATATTGCGTTGCAGTTTTTCCGCCTCACTTAAGCAGCGTCCGGCGAAAGTCTCGTCGCCGTATTTCCGGGCAACTTCAATAAAACGCATGAGCACATCATACAGGAAGAACCCCAACCACACGCTTTCGCCTTTGCCGTGTTCGCCTACCAGATTCATGCCGTCATTCCAATCTCCGGAACCAATAAGCGGCAAGCCGTGCTCTCCAAATTTCAAACCGTTCATGATGCTCCGGACACAGTGATTGTAAAGACTAGCCGTTTCTTCAGAGCGGGTTGGCAGGTCGTAATAGGACTCTTCATCCGCATTTAACGGACGCCCTTGAATGAAGTTGACAGGTTCATCCAGTATGCCAGTATCTCCAGTAGAGAGGATATAACGGCACGTTGCGAACGGCAACCAGAGATAATCGTCAGAACAGCGAGTACGCACGCCGCGGCCTGTTGGAGGATGCCACCAATGTTGAACGTCTCCTTCCTGAAACTGCCGGGATGCGCACAGCAGGAGGTGTTCACGCACAATACCCGGCCTGGCGTGGATAAGTGACATTACATCCTGCAATTGATCGCGAAAACCGAAAGCGCCTCCCGATTGATAGGTTGCATTCCGCGCCCACAGGCGGCACGCCAGAGTCTGGTACAGCAACCAGCCGTTAGCCATCACGTTTAGAGCCTTATCCGGGGTTTCTACATTTATTGCGCCAAGCGTGTGTGTCCAGTGCTACCACACCACGTCAAGAGCGCCACGTGCCGCAGTCGAGCCTCGAAAGCGGTTAATCATTTTTCTGGCGTCGTCGGCATCTTTGCCAACTCCGAACCTGAAAACAATTTCACGTTCCTGGCCGGCCGCCAGTTCAAAGCCCACCTGAATTGCGGCGCAAGGGTTCAGCGCGGCTCCAACTTTGCCGGACAAGCGCATACGCGTCATCGCGGCAGGAGCGGCCAACGTGCCGTTGCGTCCCAGGAACTCATTGCGATCTCCGGTTACAGTGCGCGTGGGATTGTCCACGTCAAAAAATACCGTCCGTTTACTGAATTCCGTGTTGTATGAATTGCGAGCGAAAAGCGCTCCGCTGTTCTGGTCGATTTCGGTTATCACATGCATTGCCGTTTTAGATTGCAGATCGCCAAGCACCAGTTCCGTGTATCCGGTTGCAGAGAGTCGTCGCGCCCGCCCCGACTCATTACGGATTTTGATTACGGTGAATTTGACTGCCGCATCCATGGCCACATAAGTCCACAGCTCGGAACGAATGCCGTGCTCAGTGTGCTCGAATACGCTGTAGCCGAATCCGTGCCGGGAAACGTAAGGAGTTACCCCGCGACACGGTAACGGCGTAGGAGACCAGAAACTGCCGCGTTCTTCATCCCGGAGATAAAATGCCTCTCCGCTGGAATCACTCACGGGATCATTTGCCCATGGCGTCAAGCGGAATTCATGAGCATTCTCGCTCCAGGTGCAGGCGAGTCCGCTTTCGGAGATAACGGTTCCGAAATACGGGTTGGACAGTATATTCACCCACGGCGCAGGAGTTAAATATCCGGGCGCAGTGGTAATGACATATTCGCGGCCATCCGGCGTGAAGCCGCCCAATCCATTATATAAAGTCAGGTCATGGCGCGGCTGAGGAGCGACTGCCGGAGAAACAGAACGCCGGGTCAAAGTCGCATTAAGCTCGGGAATCGTTATTTTTGTCAAAATGCGCCCGTTAATTTGTTCCGCCAGCGTTCCCCGCCGGTCGGAGATAATGACGCGGGCGACGGTTTTGATCAGGATGCGGTCGTCTTCTGTTATCTGGTCAACAGGCCTGACAAAAATACCACCTGGACGATCAGTCACGTTGGCTTCGATGCCTGAAGCAATCAGTCCCATAATCTGATCATGGAGAAGCTGCCGGTAGCCGGCATGATCTTCGTTCCAGATTACCAGATCTACTGCCAGTCCTTTCAAACGCCAGTAAGCGTGAGCCTGCACAAGTTGGCGCACCAGTTCAATATTTTCCGGATTTTCAATTTGCAGCAGCACAATTGGCAAGTCGCCGGAGATGGCGTATCCCCAGAGGCCGGATTGGCCCTGATTGTTTTTAGTTATAATACTGGAAGATGCCCGCAGCGAGGCATTGGCGTAGATTATCGAACTGGCAAGGCGCGCATAAAGTTGCGCATCGGATTCAGAGGCATTGAGTTGGCGCAAAAATACCTGTCCATGAGTCCATGCCAGATCAAAAACGCGGTCTGCAAGTCGCCGGTCATGATATTTTCCTATCAGGCCTGAAGCGGCGTCACGGGTTTCTCCAATTCCGGAAACCATATCTATCACGGCTGATTCTTCCGGATTCAGAGTTATCCGGTAACGAATGGCGATAATCGGATCGAGCACGGAGCCTTCGCTGTCCGAAAGTTTATCCGCATAAACGCCGGCGTTTCCGGCTATTGCTTGAGGATTAACGACAGTGTTGCCGCGCCCGATGAATTGCATACGGTCGGTTTCGTAGGATATTTCTTCTGTCTCTGCTCCATGCACAGCCATCAAATGAAACATCCAGGGTGTTTGCTCGCTGTCGGAGCGGGGGCGGCGGGTACAGAGAATTGCCCGCTGCTGACGAATGATTTCTGTTTGAACAAAGAGATTGCTGAATGCCGGGTGCAGTGCGTCCGACGCAGGCGACGCCAGAACCACTTCCGCGTAACTGGTGACATCTATTGTCCGGCGTGTTCTCGCCCGGTTGGTGATGCGTACGCGGCGCAGCTCAATATCATCTTCCGGAGAAACTGCTATTTCAGTATGAGTGTCATAATCATATTCGCGTCCGCGAAATTCGGCTTTCCCTTCCGAAAAGATTGCTTCAAAATATTTCGATGGTTTGAGTGTCGGCTGATAGGCGGTTGACCAGAATTTGCTGCTGGCAACGTCGCGAATATAACAAAACATTCCTCTGTTGTCACAGACACTGTCTTCGCGCCAGCGAGTGACGGCGAGGTCCCGCCAATGGCTGTAACCACCGCCGGCGTTGGTAACCATTACATGATATCTGCCGTTAGAAAGTAACTGCACTTCCGGGTTTGGCGTGTCGGGAGTTTTGAAAAAACGTATTGGCGTTTCCTGAAGATTGGAAACAGCAGAATATTCGGGAATTTCGGTTGTATGCGCATAGAACGCTGTCGCCTTGGGAATTCGTTCCTGAAGCAGCAGGATAGTCGCCTGAAATGACGAATCCGACTCAAAACGTTTTTGCATCGGGCGATTCAGGAGCAGATTGTTCAATGCGAGGAAACTCATGCCTTGGTGATGAACCATGAATGATCTGACCACGGCGTTCGACTGTCCGTGCGGCAGGCGGGACGGAGTGTAGTCAATTGCTTCGTAAAAACCATAGCGGGTTTCAAAGCCTGCCGCGGCGAGTCGCCGGAGGTTCAAACATGCTTCATCCGGCATCACCATCAACGCCAGCGCCGAGGCATAGGGCGCAATCACCAGATCATCGGCAAGTCCGCGTTTGAGTCCAAGACCGGGTACGCCAAACGCCCGGTACTGATAGTTTTGATGAGCGTCAATGGCATTGTAACCGCATTCCGAAATGCCCCATGGCACTCCGCGTTTTTTCCCATATTCAATCTGTCTGGCCACAGCCGCTTTACAGGTCTGGTCAAGCAAAGTGTGTTCATAGTTTGGCATCACGAGTAGCGGCATCAAGTATTCGAACATTGAACCGCTCCATGAAAGAAGAATCGGTTCGCCGCCGACGGTAGTAAGCAGGCGGCTCAGCGCAAACCAGCTTTCCTGCGGCAGTTTCCCCTGCGCAATTCCCACAAAAGTTGCAAGTCTGGCTTCCGACGCCAGCAAATCATAATAACTGGCGTCTCGTCGTCGTTCATCAACGTTGTAGCCGATAGCCAGCATATTACACGACTTGTCATACAGGAAATCATATTTCATAATAACAAGATTATCGCATTCCAAGGCAAGCGCTTTGAGCGCCGTAATTCTTTTTTTTGCCCGTTTGCCGGCTTCCGCAATGAGACGTTGCAGCTCTTCAAGTCCAACGCGTTCCGGCACAGCAACTGAGCTGATCCGGGTTGCGATGGCCGGCGCAAGCGTTTTTTCCAGTGATGCCAGTTTGCGCAGGGTCGGTATTTCATCGAGATCAGGAAAATATTCAAGAATATTTCCGGTGAACAAAAGTTCTGTCCAGGGCGCGAGCAATTTAAGTTCACTCAGTCCATCCTCGCATTGCCTGACGAAGGCATGCGCCCAATATTTTAATGGGCTGTCATGATTAGTGTCAACAGCTTCGATAGCCGCAACAACTGCCACCGCAGACTCTGCAAGTTGATTAAGGCAGCGCCGCCAAGCTGTGAGTGTGCCGGGAAGTGGACAGGTCGCAGCTTTCAGATTCTGTTGAAGCTGCGCAAGCCGTTTTGGCGGATAGGTTTCTGAAACTTTTGCCGCAGTATCCACAAGAAGGCCCAAGGTGTCGCTAAGACTTTCGAAACAACGGGTTTCCAGAATTTTATGATTGGCAAGTTCGAGCAACCCCGGACGCAAGGTCAGCAAATGTCCGGCAAGATTTCCGCTGTCCACGGAAGAAATGTAAAACGGATGCAGCGGTCTCAAAGTTTGTGTGTCATACCAGTTGAAAAAGTGTCCCTGATAGCGTTCCAGATTCTTCATGGTACTAATCGTATTTGACGTACGTTCAATGAATTGTCCGGCGGAAATAGCGCCAAGGTCGTATGCGGATAAATTTGCCAGCAGAGCAAGACCCATATTGGTGGGCGAGGTGCGATGCGCAGTAACGGCAACAGGATATTCCTGATAGTTGTCAGGTGGCAGCCAGTTATCTTCCGGTCCGACGAAAGTTTCGAAAAACGCCCAGATTTTCCGGGATAGTTTACGCAGAAATACAATCTGTTCGACGGTTAACTTTTTCTTGTGGTGAGTAAGCGGTCGGCTAATCCACCAGGCAACGGCAGGAGAGATGAACCAGAGTATCAGTATGGGAACCGCCATTGTCAACGCATGTGGTCTGGCTGTCGCCAGCGCAATCACTGTGGCGGTGGACATAAACGGCGCAATCCACATGCTCCGGCAGGCGCTGGCAAAGCTGTTGCGATGATTGCGGGCATGATTGCTGGAAGGATTCCATTCAAGCAGTTTTTTATGTGAGATTAACAGCCGCCAGGCAGTGCGCGTAATTGCGTCCAGACTAAAAAACGCTTCGTATGGCAGGCAGACAAGCGTAAATGCCGCCAGAATAAAACGCCGGTGAATAGAACTCAGCGCAGCGGCCAGATGTTGACTGATCGTCACGTCGTCAGGTTTTTGCAGCACATTCAGCGTCGAAGTAATTAAAGAAGGAATCAAGATAATGCCAATCACCGCTACTGTCCAAAAACTGGCCGATGGCAATACTGTCCAGCCCAGCAACAACAATAGCGTCAATGCGACCGGCGTCAGGCTGCGCAGTAAATTGTCAAATATTTTCCAGCGGGACAACATCGAGAGCGGATTTTTTTGCAGACGGCCGTCAGAACCGGGCACTCGCGGCATTATCCAGTGCGCAATCTGCCAGTCGCCGCGAATCCAACGATGCCGGCGACTCACATCCGTGCTGTAACGCGGCGGGTGTTCTTCGTACAACTGCACGTCACTCAATAATCCGGATCGCGCGTAACAACCTTCCAGAAGATCGTGACTGAGTATCCGGTTGTCTGGAAAACGTCCGTTCAGCGCCCGTTCAAAAATATCAACCTCATAGATGCCTTTGCCAATGAATGAGCCTTCTCCAAACAAATCCTGATAAACATCGGAAACGGCGCGCGTATAAGGATCAATTCCTGGTTCATTAACGTACATGTGCGCATATCGTGACTTTTCTGTGCCGGACAGACTTGTCGCCACTCGCGGCTGGAGAATGCCGTATCCTCCAACAACCCGCTGCCGTTTTTCGTCGTAACGCGCACGATTGAGCGGATGTGCCATTGTGCCTATAAATTGACGCGCTGAATCGCGCGCCAGTTGAGTGTCGCTATCCAGAGTAATGACATATTTTATTTCCGGCAAAATTGAGGTCTCACCGACAATGAGCGAAAAACTGCCATTTGATTCGCCGCGCAAAAGCCGGTTCAAATCCGCGAGCTTGCCGCGTTTGCGCTCAAATCCCATCCATATCCGGTCCAGCGGATTCCACCGGCGGGGACGATGAAACAGGAAAAAAGTATCACTTTCCGGACTCTGATATTTTCTATTCAACTCTTCTATCCGATGCCGGGCCAG
Source organism: Victivallaceae bacterium (assembly GCA_041674645.1). Classification (GTDB taxonomy): domain Bacteria; phylum Verrucomicrobiota; class Lentisphaeria; order Victivallales; family Victivallaceae; genus JBAYVM01. Next base: position 7,209 of record JBAYVM010000112.1, read on the forward strand.
TTGCAACAACTGTTCGTCTTCCGGCAACGTTTCCGTGTCGGCGTCGCGAAAATCAGTGAGCAGTCCGAAGTGCAAATATTCATCCCGGTTTGCCAGAAAACGGACTTCTAACGCCTTAATCAGCTCTTCAATGCTTTGAGCTCCAGTGAGCATAGTCGGAACCGCCACCAGAGTTCGTAATTTGGGCGGAATTCCTTTAGAAAAATCCAGTCGCGGCAACGGTCGCGGCAGCGCCAGCAATGTTGCCAGGTAATTCACCATAGCCACTGTCATACTACTGGTTCCCAGCAGTGCGAGCAATCCGACCAGCGCGATTTGCCAGTCCAGCAACCCGCCAATATAAGCGATTGCCATGAAATATCCGGCGAAAGCCGCCATCATAAGCAAAATGGCGCCGCCATACAATAAAAAAGGCATCCGGCTGCTGATTTTGCATAAAATATCTGCGGGCGACAAACGCATCTTTGTCATCCGTTCAAGTTGCGGCAACCCTTTGTCAATCAAGTAATAACCGACGTGGGCAGTATAATCGTCTCCGCCTTTTTTGTCCGCCGCTGCCTGCGCCAGATCAATCACTTGACGCGCTACCTCATGTTCAGAACGCAGACTACTTTTTGCAATTTTTTCTACAATATGACGGTAATGGTCACGGGTGGAAAAATCCATTTTGCCGTAAACTTCGCCGGGGTCTTCTTCCAATATTTGTTCGACCACACTCATCGTTCCGACGAACTC
>JBAYVM010000113.1:0-7924 GCA_041674645.1 Victivallaceae bacterium
GTAGCCAGTGTTTTTCTATTTAAATCACGATTTAAGTGATTGAAAATAAAAAGGTTAACTACAAATCAACAAAAGAATATCCGTTAAAAATGAATTAGGAGATAAACTACGCAATATCAATAACTCGCCCGACGATTTTTCCGTAGAGATGAATAACTATAATGTTTCTCTGATTTTTGCGCACAGAATGGATGCGCGCGATTTGACTGGATGCGTAATATCCAAGAAAAATGATAATAGAATGCTTCTGCACCGGCAGAAATATCATGAGCCAGAATTAATTGATGAAAATGCTATTTTCGGCATGCCATACGGCTCTGCCCAAAATAGCATTATAGAAAAAATGGGACAAGCCAAGGGCAAATTTAATTTTGTCAACAATCGCATTGGGCTTTTGTACGGGAAGTATATTCTTTTGTTGCAAGACGAACGACTTTGTGGAATATATATTTGCACGTTGCCGGAACTTCCGTTTATATCTTTGACAAAAGGATTTCCATCGTTGCCGGAGTGGAATTTTATGGGTATAAATCAGAGCAGTTCATTTAAATCAGTTTCTGAAAAGTTTGCAAAATATTTAAAAACTGACATGCGGGATAAAATAATATTTTCTACCAAAAAGCTTGATATTGCAATCGGAATAAATGAAAGAAATACTCCGCGTGAATCTATTTCTTATCTATTAATTTGTCAGAAATCTACACCGAAAACTATGGGGGCGCTCGGCACAAACCTTTAGGGAATATCGGTGACTTTAGCTTTGGTGTTTTCGTTGGTTAAGATTAGGGATTTGCGGATGATTTCAGATAAAAGGGAAAATTATTTTAACGCAAAAGGCGCAAAGGGCGCAAAGGGCGAGAGGTGTAGGCGAGGATAAAGCAGCACCAGGTTTAGCCTGAACCGGCGGAATATGCCGCTGTCCGTCGTACGGACGGTCTTGCGTAAGGCTACTGGGGACGCGCACTCAGTTACAACGTTGACGGAACGCTTGCAAATGAATCCATTCCGCATATAGTAACCGGCGCAGAATATTTTTTGTTTAGGCCGGGAAAAGAGTTTTTTCGACATGCATTTCAATTGGCGCGGTTTTTGTGTTTTTGATGTTTGCGTAATCTCGTCTGTCCGGCTATATTCTTGAAAACATTGCAGAGAATAGATTTTCTGACATAAAAGTTGAGGCATATAATTATGTTCATACCGGTACAGAATAAGCGCGTTTATCAATATGTAGTTGAGCAAATTCAGGAAATGATTCTGGATGGCCGACTCAGACGCGGTGATTGTCTGCCGTCAGAACGTACGATGTCTGAACAGTTTGCCGTCAGCCGCAACTCCGTGCGCGAGGCGATACGGACGCTGGAAATTCTCGGCATTGTTGAATCGCGCCAGGGCGGCGGTAATTTTATCGCGGCCGGAAAAACTGACTGCCTTTTTGAACCGCTTTCCATTATGTTCAAACTCAACAGTGGCAAGTTTACGGATTTGCTCGAATTGCGCCGGTCACTGGAGATTGAAGCCGCGTCTTTGGCCGCACAACGGATTACCAGCGAAGACGCGGAAAAATTATCCGCTTTGATTGATGAGCTTAAACAAACTGTTGATGAAGCCCGCTGCATTGAACTTGATAAACAAATTCACCTGCTGATTGCTGAAATTTCCGGCAACCCTTTATTGTCCGGTTTTTTGCAAGCGATTTCCAGGATTGTCGAACAAGCCGTCAGAGATGGCAGAAAATATATTCTCACCTCGCTCAGCAATAATCAGACGTTAATGAGGCTCCACCAGGAACTTTGCGCCGCGATTATAAACAAAAAAATTGACGCCGCCACCGCCGCTGTTAAAGCTCATTTTGATTTCATACTTGACAATTTACAGAAATGAATTTATATTTATCGCCGTAACTGGTAGTACCAATTTACCAAAAAACGGAACGGCTTTGAAAAAAATAAAAATACCTTACGGACGCAGTTATCTGGAATGCATGATTCCGGAGAGCAATTTGATTGGTGTTTATAATTCCCGTCTGCCGGGGGCTGGAGGCAGCGAGCAGGATAATATTGCTGCGGCGTTGGATGCGCCGGTTGAATCGCCACGGCTCGAAGTGTTGTCCGCCGGTAAAAAATCGGCTGTTGTGATTTCCAGCGATTATACCCGGCCAGTGCCCAGCCGCATCATCATGCCGCAAATACTTGAACGTCTGCGTCGCGGCTCCCCGGAAATTGACATTACCATTCTAGTGGCGACCGGTTTTCACCGTGCGACCACGCAGGATGAACTGATTGAAAAATATGGAGCGCGGATAGTTGCGGAAGAAAAAATTGTGATTCATGATTCCCGCGATCAATCAAGCCTTGTCAATTTGGGGCGATTGCCTTCCGGCGGTGAGCTGATTATCAACCGTCTGGCGGTGGAATGCGATTTGCTGGTGGCGGAAGGATTTATCGAACCGCATTTTTTTGCCGGTTTTTCCGGAGGACGCAAAAGCGTGCTGCCGGGCATTGCGTCAGCTGAAACCGTTCTAGCCAATCACTGTTCTGAATTCATCCAAAGTCCATTTGCGCGAGCCGGAAATCTTGAAAACAACCCGCTTCACCGTGATATGTTGTTCGCCGCACAAAAAGCCGGACTGGCATTTATTGTTAATGTTGTGCTGGATCATAATAAACGCATCATCAAAACTTTTGCCGGCGATGCCGTTCTGGCGCACGAAGCCGGTTGCAATTTTCTTTCCGCGGCGTGTAAAATAACCGTTCCCGAGGTGGCGGATATAGTTGTTACCGGCAACGGCGGTTATCCGCTTGACCAAAATATTTATCAAGCGGTAAAAGGAATGACTGCGGGTGAAGCGGTCTGCCGCCCCGGTGGTGTCATTGTCATGGTTGCCGCATGTTCCGACGGTCACGGCGGCGAATCATTTTATGAAAATATGGCGAATGCGACTTGTCCGATGCAGGTTCTTGAACGGGTTGCCGGAGTGACGATGGAAGATACGGTTCCGGACCAATGGGAATTTCAGATACTGGCGCGTATTCTATCCCGGAATAAGGTCATCATGGTTACTGCGGAGTGTTCGCATGACATCATTAAAGCGATGCACATGGAACCCGCGTTTACGCTGGAACAGGCTATGCGGCGCGCATTTGAGCTGACCGGCTCCGCCGCCCGGGTTGCGGTCATTCCTGACGGAGTTTCGGTCATAGCTGACACTATCAAGCAAAATTAAATAATCGTTATACAGGAAAAACAATGAAAATAGCTGTATGTATCAAGCAGGTGCCAGGCACTGCACAGGTGGAAATTGACGAGAAGACCGGCGTATTGAAGCGTGACGGAGTTGAGTCAAAGATGAACCCATACGATCTCTACGCGATGGAAACGGCGTTGCGCTTTAAATATGATTACGGCGCACCAGTTGACGTTATTACTATGGGGCCGCCGCAATGCGAAGCCATTGTCCGGGAAGCGTTTATGATGGGCGTTGATCGTGGGATTATTCTTTCCGACCGTAAATTTGGCGGCGCGGATGTGCTGGCGACAGCCTATGCGTTGTCACAGGGAATCCGGAAAGCCGGGAATTACGATTTGATTATTTGCGGCAAACAGACGACTGACGGCGACACTGCTCAAGTTGGGTCAGAGCTGGCCGAATTCCTGAACATTCCGCATGTGACAAATGTCTGCCGGGTGTTGAAAGTGGAAGAAAAATCTATCACGGTTGATCTTGATTTGCCGATGCATATTGAGACTGCCGCCATTCAATTCCCTTGTTTGATTACAGTTGAAAAAGGCATTTTTGAACCGCGTCTGCCATCGTTCAAATTGAAACTGGCTACTGCCGACCGTAAAATTGAATGGTTGGCGCTGAAAGATCTTGATGACCGGAATGAAATGCATTATGGTTTGAACGGTTCGCCAACTCAAGTAAAACGGATTTTCCCGCCGGAATCGCATTCGGAACGGGACATGTGGAAGGGCAGCGCCAGTGAACTTTCTGACCGGCTGTTCGAGATGCTTAAAGATAAAAAATTTCTGCAACAGGCGAGGTAAAATATGCCGCAAATAATTATAAATCAAACGCAGGTTAAAGACCCGCAAAGTCTTATAGCTCTATGTCCTTTTGACGCGCTTGAATACATGGATGGCATATTGTCCATAAACTCCGGTTGCAGAATGTGTCGTTTGTGCATAAAAAATGGCCCGGCAGGCGTTTTTGAATACGTCGAGGACGTTCGGCCGAGCGTCGATAAATCACTGTGGCACGGAATTGCGGTTTTCGCTGACCAGACCGGCGGACAAATCCATCCGGTGACCTGGGAACTGCTGGGCAAAGCCGCTGAACTGGCCGCCAAAGTAAACCAGCCGGTTTATTGCCTGCTGGCCGGACACAATGTTACCACCGCCGCGCCTGGCATTCTGGAATACGGGCCGGACGAAGTTTATGTGTATGACATGCCGGAACTGGAACATTATCGCATTGAACCGTACAGCGCGGTTTTTGAAGATTTTATCAATAAAGTAAAACCGTCAGTGGTGCTGGTCGGCGGTACTTCTGTCGGACGTTCGCTTGCGCCGCGAGTCGCGGCCAGATTCCGCACCGGTTTGACTGCGGATTGTACTATGCTGGATATTCGTCCGAATACTGACCTCGACCAGATTCGTCCTGCATACGGCGGCAATATTATGGCGCATATCAACACCCCGAATCACCGGCCGCAGTTTGCCACTGTCCGCTATAAGATTTTCTCCGCTCCGGAGAAAATCGCCCATCCCAAAGGGCGTATAATTAAATGTGAGATTGCTCCGGCCAAACTTGTTTCCGCAATTAAGGTGCTGGAAGTAAAGCCTAAACGCCGCGAGGTCGGCATTGAGGATGCGGAAGTCATCGTAGTTGCGGGTCGCGGTCTTAAAAAACAGGAAGACATGGCGATGATTCAGAAACTGGCAACAGTTCTTGATGGCCGGGTTGCCTCCACTCGTTCGCTCATTGAAGCTGGCTGGACCGACCCCAAACAGCAAATCGGGTTGAGCGGAAGAACGGTTAAACCAAAACTTATCATTACCTGCGGCGTGTCCGGAGCGATTCAGTTTGTGGCAGGAATGAACAATTCCGAGCTTATTGTCGCGATTAATGAGGATGAAAAAGCGTCGATTTTCAAGATTGCGCATATTGGAATCGTCGGCGATATGTACCAGATTGTTCCTGCTTTAATTAACAAAATAACCGCTTATAAAGCATCCGGAAACGATAATCCTGCTGAATGTTTACTGGCTTGCGGAGGAAAGGTATAATGAATCAGTACAAAACCATTGATATTGCTGATATTGATTATTTGCGTTCCATCTGCGGAACGGAACGCGTTATTGCCGGAAAAGACGTTAATGATGATTACTGTCATGACGAGCTTGCCGGAATGCATTGTCGTCCGGATGTGCTCGTTAAACCTCAGTCCACGGCGGAAGTTTCTGCCGTGATGAAGTACTCATTTGAACAGAATATTCCGGTTACGCCGCGCGGGCAGGGGACTGGTCTGGTCGGCGGTTCGGTGCCGATTTTTGGCGGAATCATGTTGGATATGAGCAGCATGAACCGAATATTGGAACTGGATGAAGACAACCTGACACTGACCTTGGAACCCGGAGTGTTATTGCTGGAAATTTCCAAATTTGTTGAAGATCGCGGTTTGTTCTATCCGCCGGATCCCGGCGAAAAAACCGCGACAATCGGCGGTAATATCAGTACCAATGCCGGCGGTATGCGCGCCGTCAAGTACGGCGTTACCCGCGATTATGTGCGCGGTCTGGAAGTCGTACTGGCGGACGGACGAATTGTCGAGTTCGGCGGTAAAGTTGTCAAAAACAGCTCTGGTTACAGCATGAAAGATATTATCGTCGGCTCGGAAGGAACGCTGGGCGTTGTCACTAGAGCCGTTTTACGTTTGCTGCCGCTGCCGAAATTCAAGCTCAGTCTGCTGGTGCCGTTTCCGGATCTTGCTTCCGCGATTGAAACGGTCCCGAAAATTATCAAAGCCCGTTCGATTCCCACGGCGGTGGAATTTATGCAGCGGGAAGTGATTCTGGCTGCTGAAGAATTTCTCGGACGCAAGTTCCCGGACAACTCATCAGATGCCTACCTGCTACTGACTTTTGATGGCGCCAGCAAAGAGGAAATTGATTTGGCTTACTACGATGCCGCTCAAACTTGCCTGAATGCCGGTGCGCTGGATGTGTTTATTTCCAACACTCAGGAACGCAATGAGTCAATCTGGGCGGCCCGCGGCGCTTTTCTTGAGGCGATTAAGGCTTCCACTACCGGCATGGATGAATGCGATGTCGTGGTTCCCAGGCGTTGCGTGGCGGAATTTATTAAATTTGCGTCTTCGCTTCAGGATAAATATCATATCCGGATTCGCAGTTTCGGTCATGCCGGTGATGGCAATCTGCATATTTATGCTTTGCGCGACCAGCTCGGGGAAGAGGATTGGAAACGCACTCTCAACGAAGTATTTAATGAAATGTACGGTCGGGCTCGTGAACTCGGCGGACAGGTTTCCGGAGAACACGGTATCGGTTTCGCGAAAAAAGGTTTTCTGGCGGATTCGCTCGGCGATGATATTATCGGGCTGGCTCGCGGAATTAAAGCGGCATTCGATCCCAGAAATATCCTCAATCCGGGCAAAATATGTTCAGTTTGATGAACTGTTGTCGGTAGAATTGACTTTGCTGTAGAAACGTTCCGTACTTATTTTAGCGTAATACGGATATTTTTGTATAAGCTCTTCGCTGGCGTCAATGGGAATATTCTGAAAGCGTTTGTAGAACCAAAGGTATTGCTCCGGGTTTTTGCGGACAATGCCTTCGACAATTCGCAGCACATCCTGAGTCATTTCCAGATCATCAACATAATCGGCAGATGGGCGCGGCAGTTTTTCGAAATAGCTTGTGTACCGATGTCCGACGCGCATACACCCGCTTACAACTACAGCAACATTCATTTTTCGCCCGAACATGGCGGGAACGCGACTGACCGGCTCCGGCAAGCCAAAAAAGTTAACGAAGATGCCGCCATCTCTGGCCCGAGTGTTTTGATCCGCCATCGTTGCCACTGCATAACCATCTTTTAACGCCTTTATCATTTCTTTGACCGCTCCCTTGGGCGGAATGATTATATTGCCTCCAGCACGACGGTTTTTGTTTATGAACGCATCAAGAATTTCGTTTCTGACTGGGCGCGCAATCATTGCAAACTTGCCGCCGATGAACGTTCTTATCATCAGCCCCCCAAGTTCCCAGTTTCCAAAGTGCATACTTACATAAATCAGCCCCCGTCCGTCTTTCACGCATGATTTCCATTCTTCTATTATCGCCGGATCAAAATCAATATATTTTTTGACGCTTTCCGGTCTGCCGCTGAACCAGAAGAGTTCCGCGATGGAAAGCACAATGTTGTAAACACTCTTTCGGGCAATCGAGGAAATTTCCTGTTCAGTTTTTTCCGGAAAGCATATTTTCAGGTTGGCTTTCGCGACGCACCGCACTGACGGTAGCAGATATAGAAAAAATCCGCAAAATGACGAAATTTTGAAAAGCATTTCGTGCGGAAGCCATCTTACGGAGTTGTATGCCGCAAGTACCAGCAGATATTCAGCCATATGCCTGAGCGCTTTTAACGGATTTTCGCGCTGTTTCAAGCTGTACCCTCCAGACAATCAGTCGAAACTGGTCTGAAAATGAATAACTGCAGAAGCATTAAAATAGTATTAATTTTGATTTTCATATAAGACTTTAAAATAGCCGGATTGAAGCATAAAGCAAACAGTCGCGTTGGGTTATCCGGCTTTATGTCATTCGCTCTGAATTATTTTTCGCAACTTGCGCGTTAGTTTAGTTTTTTAGCCGCGCCAGGTTTAGCCTTAAACCGGCGAAA
>JBAYVM010000114.1:0-7904 GCA_041674645.1 Victivallaceae bacterium
AAGACAAGCAAGACAAGCAAGACAAGCAAGACAAGCAAGACAAGCAAGATAAGCAGAACCAGCAGGATAAGCAGAACCAGCAGGATAAGCAAAACCAGCAGGATAAGCAAAACCAGCAGGACAAGCAAAACCAGCAGGACAAGCAGAACCAGCAGGATAAACAGAATCAGCAGGATAAACAGAATCAGCAGGATAAACAGAATCAGCAGGACAAGCAAAACCAGCAGGACAAGCAAAACCAGCAGGATAAGCAAAACCAGCAGGATAAGCAAAACCAGCAGGATAAGCAAAACCAGCAGGATAAGCAGAACCGGCAGGATAAGCAACAGCAAGACGCGCAACAATCATTAAAAGACGCGCAACAAGCGGTGGACAAACTCAAAGAACAGGCGAAAGATTTGGAGCAGAAGAAAATAGAAGAGAATGCCGACAAGGCAGGCAAAGAGTTGAATAAAGCAGAAAAAGAACAGGAAAAGCAGGACGGCAAGAATGCCGAAAAACATATTCAGGAAGCCTTAAAATATCTTGACGCCGCCAACAAAAATGACAATAAAGATCAAAAAGATAACAAAGATCAGAAGCAACAAGGCGACAAGCAGGATAAAGATAAGAACAAAGATAAAAACAAGCAGCAACCGGAAAATCAGAAAGATAATAAAGACCAGCAGTTAGAGAAGCAAAAAGCTGAAGCGGCAAAAGCGAAAGCTGAAGAAAAAGAAATTGATCCAAAGCAGGCAAAGGCATTGCTGGAAGTTATGGCCGGTCAGGAAAAGAATCTCAGAGATGCGTTGAAAGAACAACAACAAAAGATGAACGGTTCAGTTAAAGTGGAAAAGGACTGGTAAAAATATTACTCAAGAAACGCAGTTAATTTGAAGAGTTAAAATCATAATTTTATTGATAAAAAGACAGGAGAATTTGACGGTGAAGAATGTTTTATATTCAACCATAATTTTTATTTTTACCATGGCGGCAGCCACGGCAGCCAGCCTTGAAGCGTATGTCTCGCCGGATACGGTTTCCGCTGGTGAAACTTTTACGCTACATCTGCAAAGTGACAGCCGCGAATACCCGCAACTGATTGAGCAGCCCAAAATAGCTAATGCGGCGTGGAGCTCAGGACAAAGCCAGTCATCGCGTATCGTGAATGGAGATGTAACAAGTGAAATGATTTACACTTTAACTGCGGTCAATGAAGGAATGATTAAAATTCCGCCATTGAAAGTCATGGTTGACAATGAAATCAAGACCACTCCGGAATTTGCCGTAAAAGTTGTAGCGGCATCTATAACCAATAGCGATGAAAATGGGAAGTCTTCCAGTGCCGCAAAAGTCGCGATAAAAGATTTAGTATTCGGCAAGGGAACAGTCCTGTCTGACGAAAAAGATTTTTATGTAGGCGAAGAAATCCCGGTGGAAGTAAAGCTTTACTTTCAAAGAGGATTGAATTTCCAGCCGCGCAGCTGGCCGGCATTTAACCTTGATAAAGTTATTTTCCGCGACTACAGCAAAGTCAACCGGGAAAACAACCGTTTCGCACAAGCGACACAGTCTCAAGAAAATATCAAAGGTCGGATGTTCTACGTCTACAAGTTTTCCACTGCGTTTCGCGCTATTGCCGCAGGAACCATTAAACCTGAAGCCAACATAGAATGTGAAATAAAAGTTCCAACCCAACAGAAACAACGTCGTCAAGGCACTTTTGATGATGACTTTTTCGACAATTTCTGGGGGCGTTCAAATTATCGCAGCATTCCGCACACCGTCAAAGTTGAGTTCCCTGAACTGACAATAAAACCGTTGCCGGAAACGCCGGACAACGCGGATTATTTAGGTCTGGTAGGAAATTGGCGCGTGGATTTGTCGTTGAGTTCAAAAGAGTTCAAGGTCGGCGAGCCGTTCACGCTGAAAATGGAAATAAGCGGAACCGGAACGCTGGAGACACTGACGGCTCCGAAATTAGCGATGGACGGATTCAGAATTTATCCGCCGGAAATCGACAAAACATCATTGTCGCCGGATGGTAATCAACGCGCGGAAGTAAAATATGTATTTATTCCTACTCAGCCGGGCAAAAAAGAGGTAAAAATGGCGGTATCAATTTTTTCCAGTCCGCTGGATAAATACAAAACCTTTTCACTGGCTGAGAAGATTGAGGTGAAAAAATCGGACAATGCCGCTGACAATGCCGGTCCGCTGTATGTGTCTCACACAGAACAGAGAGATGACAGCGCGTTATCTTATTCTCCTAAATCCAAACAAACACCGAAAAATTCAGGAATTCTTTATCTGAAAAAATATCCAGCGGGAAGAGAAAAAATACCGCTTTACCTGAACTGGCTGTGGCTTTATCTATTGCTCGGTCTGGGCGGACCGGCAATTTGGCTGTTCAGCGAAATCCGGTATGCACGAAAAGAAAAAATTGGAAGCAACCCGGCGTTGCGCAGGAAAAAATCAGCGTTAGCCAGACGAAATACGGTTTTGCGCGCCTTGCGCCGTTCAGCGCCGGACAAACTGCCACAAGTAATCCAGCATGAAGCAGTTCCGTATATTAACGACTTGTTAAATTTTCCACCCGGAACAACCGCGTCCGAACTCGCTGACAAAATAAATAATCCGGCGCTGGCGGAATGCCTGCACAGCTCCGGCGAATCAAGTTATATGCCGGGAGCAGCAAATATGAATAAAATCGAACTTAAAAAGAACATCATAAAAGCCTTGTCCAAACTGTCTATAATTATCTGTCTGTTCCTGCTGCCATATCAAGCAAAAAGCGCAACAGAAAAAACAGTTTCCAAACCATCAATTCCAACCTCAATGACTGAAGCTTTAAATGCTTATGACCGGGGAGATTTTTCATTGGCGGCAAATTATTTCAGACAACAGCTTGACCGTTATGAACCGGACCCGGCGTTGCTTTACAACCTTGGCAACTGTCTTTGTCAAGAAGGTGAACTCGGCGGAGCGCTGGTCTGTTTTGAACGCGCACATCTGCTGGAACCCACCGACTCGGCAATTACTGAAAACCTTAATTTCGTCAGGCGGAAATTGTTTCAACCACAACTTGGCAAAGTGAATAATCCGGGAGAATTGGCAATCGTGCTGCGCGACAACCTGCGCCCGGATCAATGGTTGCTGATTACTGCTACGGCATGTTTCGCTGCCGGACTGCTTCTGACGTTTAGAAGATCAATGTCAACCAACAAACTGATTGTCCTGCTGGGATTTTGCGGAATCGTTTTAATGCTGTCAATTGTTTCAATCATTTATCAACATTACGGGCCGTACGGCTCTGAGAATGCGATTATAACCGCAAGTAATGCTGAACTGCGTTCTCTGCCGTCAGAAACTTCAGGCAAAGTTGATCTTAAGTTGCAGAACGGCAGCCGGGTGAGAATTATTGAACCCAGAATGGATTGGATGCGGGTGAAAGTGGATGAGAATGAAGGCTGGCTGCCAAGCGACCAGTTAATCAGAATTACTCCCGGCGGGCGCATCCCGTAGTCAAAACAGAATGTGCAATTTAGCCATTACAGTTCCTGCGGTCATAATCAACAGGCAGAATATGATTACTGCGATACATATTTTTTCGAATGTCATAATCAGCGCCTCCGAAACAATTTAATCATTTGTCCGTTGCCTTGCCGGTCAAGCGTAAACATATAACATTCCAATTCGCGCTTATTCATCCAGTCTTCAATTTTTTCGGGAGACTTGAAGTTATTTTCCAGATAAAACAATTTTTCCTCATAAACCTTTTTGCGGTTTTCTGATGCCAGCACCGGGCTCAACAACGTTTGCCGCCAAGTCAAATAACACAACCAGCAACGCTCATTCAAGGTCAGTTGCAGACGGTCAAAAATGAAAGCATTCTCCGGCGTGCTCTCGCGCATTATTCTGGCAAATTTAATAACTTCAGGCCGAATGGCTTGTTTTGCCGCAGTCTTTGCAATTACAGGTATTGCACAAACTATTGCAATCAGGCCAAAAGCCGGAATAATTATTCGCCAATATTTTACCGGCAGGCGTTTGCTTATTCTTTCAATAAAATTTTTCAAGCCAAAACCGGCGAATATCACCAGCGGACAACCCATAAACGCTAAAAATCTCGATGGCGTGAATGCGGTAAAATTCTCCTTGAAAAGGATAATTGCCCCAGCCCGGTAAACATAATCCAGCAAGCAGAAAAACAAAAGCAAACCGGCAAACCATCCCAGCAAAAAACGTTCCCGTTCGCGGTGAAAATGATGTCTAAAACTTAAAATCATTCCAGCCGCAGCCAAGGCAATTACAACACCGCCAAAACCGCCAGCCAACACATCAAGCGTAATTAATTTTTCTTCATGAAACTTCAGAACCGCAGTTCCGCCCAAAGCAGATGCTCTTGCCGCATACGGCATAATAAACCAGCTGTAAGCAATCAATGTTCCGAGGCCGACAACAATAAATCTTTGGGAGAGCCGGTAAGTTTTCTTTGCGCCAGAAAACTTACTGTCAGGAAAAAACCAATCGACACAAAATAGATAAACACTGTGAGATGATGAGTCAGCAACATTGCGCCGCAGATTAGAATCGCGCAAACATATTCCAGGCGACGACGCAAACCGAGAATACATAAGAGGAAACCAAGCCCGAGCAATCCGCTCATTTCAGTCGGCATTCCGCCCCATTGATAAACCGAAAAGAAAAAACCGTCAACAAACGCAAATATCAGCATTGCCCAGAACCCGACTAGGGCATTCCGGAAGATTCTAACGGCGAGCAAGTAAACTCCTGCGGAATACGCCACCATCAACGGCAAATGCATAGTTTGAAACACTAAATGCGGCGGTTGTCCTGAAAGTTTCGCCAACACCGCAAGAAAAACATGCATTCCCTGAGAATAATTTACCGTTATATCCTCAAATGGATGCAGATTAGCGGCCAGACTTCCACTATTCAGAATTTTCTGAATTAAGATACAATGAAATGTCGGGTCCAGCCCTAAAGGATAATCTGTTGAAAATACCGGAATTGCATAAGCAGCGGCAACCACCGCCAACAATCCCCAAAACATATAGCGAGCGTTACCATCACCTGAAAGTCTTTTGTCAGAAAAACATTCCTTTATTCCCGGCAACAGAATTAATGCCGCCACCGGAGAACCGGCAATCCATATCCAGGCAAATTGTACAAGTCCGAACACGGCAAGAATATAGAACACCGTGGTGCAGATTCCCAACCCGCTGCATAAACTGAGAAATGCGTTTTCACCAATTGGACGATGTCGGAAAAATCTCGCAAAAATAACCATCCACGGAGCTGTAATCAGTATGAAACAAGATATTATACCAATCTGATTAATAAACAGTTGCATAGTAATATCTTATTCCTTAAATCACTGTTGGGAAAACATTTTTTATATATGGCAAAAGCATCAATCCAAAGCCGCCCGCACCGCCGCCAGCGTCGGCTCAATCAAAACCGGCTTGTTGGCAAAAGTTCCTTTAATTCCCATGTGACCGAGTTCATCACGGTGATAACCAATCACGGCATCCGGATCTTTAAGAATATTGCCGGTCAAAATACCGACAACAGTAGCATCCGGGGAAATAACGCCAGCGTCAACCAGTTTTTTAGCGCCTGCCACTGAACAGCAAGATGCGGGTTCAGCGCCGATTCCAGCAGCATCCACCCAGGCTTTGGCGTCCATAATTTCCTGTTCAGTAACATCTTCCACTACGCCATCGCACCATTTCAGGCCGCGCAAAGATTTCTCCCAGGAAACCGGATTGCCGATTTTAATGGCAGTCGCAATCGTATCCGGGTCTTTGACCGGTTCAAAACCGGAACCAGTTTTCCACATCTTAGCCAATGGAGCAGAGCCATCAGCTTGAATTACCGCAATTCGCGGAATCTTATTGATAATTCCCAACGCGTAAAGTTCCTGCAACCCTTTACTCAGTGCGCTGTTGTTTCCCAGATTTCCGCCGGGAATAACGAACCAGTCAGGAACATTCCAGTCAAGCTGTTGCAACACTTCAAAGCCGATAGCCTTCTGACCTTCAATCCGGAAGGCATTGATTGAGTTCAAAAGATAAATATTCAATTCCCGGCAAACTTCCTGCACGAGTTCCATGGCATCATCAAAGTTTCCTTTAATCTGCAAGGTTTTCCCGCCGAAAGCCAGTGCCTGGGCCAGTTTCCCGTAAGCAATTTTGCCTTCTGGAATGAAAATAATTGATTTCATTCCGGCCACTGCGGCGTAAGATGCCATGCTGGCGCTGGTATTGCCGGTGCTGGCGCAGGCCACAGATTTCGCATTATAAAATTTAGCCGCGGTCGCGCCGCAAGTCATTCCGCGATCCTTGAAACTGCCGGTCGGATTTTCGCCTTCATGTTTCAATAAAAAGTTTTTAATCCCGGCATATTCACCCGCCTTGCCGGCTGGATACAGTCGCGTATTGCCTTCCTGACGGGATACAATAAATTCATCCGGAACATCAAATATCAACTCTTTGTAACGCCATACACCAGATGAATAAACACCCTGTTTCGCGCCCCAGCGACTTTCCCACAAAGCTTTCAGTTCCTGTCCATCGACCTTGGACAAGTCGCGTTTCAAATCCAGAATTCCCCCACATTCGCAATTATATCTGACCTCCGTCAAATCGTACTGTTTACTGCAACGCACACATTCCAACCATGAGTCTATTTTAGCAATCATAAAATACCTGTAATTTATTTTGTTATTATGAAAAAATATAATCTAACATTGAAGGCGGCAATTTAAAGTTTCAACGGGAAAAATATACTAATGGAAAAATGTTTTATTGATGAAATCGAGGAACACCGGAAAATATTTTTGAATGGAATATTTTTCCGCAGATTCTTTTGCGGCAGCGGCCATCGTATTATAAAAACCGGAATCTTGCGCCAACCGGCGAAGCGAGCTGACCCAATGTTCACGATTAGCAGGCAGAAAACCGTTGACGCCGTTTTCCAGCACGTTGACATTTTCGCCTATGGGGCTGGCGATTACGGGAATTCCCGCCGCCAGATATTGAATAATCTTAAAGGCAGATTTCCCTCTGGAAAAATCATCATCCGTCAATGGCATAATTCCGACATGACTGCGCGCCAGCAGTTCACATTCAAGTTCCTGCGACCAGTCAACAAAGCGCATGTTGACACCGGGTATTTTCTCCGAAACAAGCTCTTTTTTTGCCAGCACCAACAGTTCAAAATCAACTTCAGAAGCCATGGCATGAAGCGTATCAGCATGACACCGCAAGTACTTATACGTTACCGGCGTACCAATCCATACTACTGTAAATTTCTCAAATTTCGGTTTCTCGCACCGGTATAAATTCAAATCAATAACCGTGGGAATTTTTATTACCCTGTCATTAATCGCCGCCACTTTCTGGTAAAGAAAATCATTGGCAACAATAATTCCCGCAGCTCGCTTCACCAGCCGGTCAAACTTTTTGCTGAGAAACATGCGGTCACTGTATTTCAGCCAGACATTATCGTCAAAATTTAAAATATATCTCCGCTTGCGAAGAAAAAGTTGTCCAATCCAGAACGGCATATAAGGTAGCAATTCATATTCCAGAATAACATTATCTGCCGCCCGGAACCCCGCATAAAAACGTTTAAAATAAGCCTTGACAATCCGCATAGGCGCAATATTTCTGCCCTGATAGAGATCTTCCAGATAGATATTATCCAGGAATGGTGAAATTTCCGCCTCAACTCCTATCTGCCGCAACCGGTCGGCATACATAAAATACCGGTATCTGCTGGATGCACCCAGCGTATCGTAACGTGTGAAGATCGAAATTTTATTCATAGTCAGTCATGTAGTTTAGTTTTATGAACAGGCAAATAATGTAGCCTGCATTCAAACGCATTCAACAGAA
>JBAYVM010000115.1:0-7903 GCA_041674645.1 Victivallaceae bacterium
GTAAAAATGTCAGCATTGAACAATCCTGTTTTAAAATAGCTTTAAGGCTGTTTTTGTTTCGCGTTATATCGGCAGTTCTGTCCGGAAAAATTTAAGTTTTGCGGCAAGTTGTTTAAGTTTTTCATGGTTTTTTATGCCCGGCGCAGATTCAACGCCGCTGTTTACATCGAGCATAAACGGTTTGACCTGTTCCGCCGCGTCAACGATATTTTCAGGAGAAAGTCCGCCGGCCAGAATCAGTTTTACTTTTTTAGCGGCTTCGGCGGCTAGCGACCAGTCGCAAACTTTTCCCGTGCCACCGTATTGTGTCGCGGTTCTGGAATCGACCAGTATTGCCGCTGCCGGAAACGCCGCCGCGCGTTCGATATCCGCGGCAGATTTTAAGTCAAGAACTTTCCAAACGCGTTCAATGCCAATTTTTCTGGCATCCTCAGCCGTTTCATTGCCGTGAAGCTGGGCAATGTCCAGATCGCATTGCGTCATCAGCTCAATTACTTTTTCCGGCTGTAAATTAACGAATACGCCGACTTTTTTGATTTTCGGCGGAATGTCTTTGACAAGTTCTTTCACTTTCTCCGGCGCGACATAGCGCGGCGAGGCGGGATGAAAGATGAAGCCGAGATATTCGGCTCCGGCGGCAATCGCCGCTTTTACGTCTTCCGCATTGGTCAGACCGCAGATTTTCAGCTTCATTCCGCGCCTCCGGCTCTGCCGAGTATTTTTTTCAATTCGTCGCCCGGTTTTTCGGCGCGCATAAAAGTTTCTCCAATCAGAAATGCATTCGCGCCTTGGCTGGCGAATTTTAACAGGTCGTCATGGTTGCGCAGTCCGCTTTCTGCGACTCTGATTTTTTCCGGCGGCATGGCTTGAAGCATTCTGCCCATGAGTTCGAGGTCGGTGGCGAAAGTTTTCAGATTGCGGCAGTTGACGCCGATGATATTCGCGCCGCAGTCCAGCGCCATCTCCAGTTCATCCATGGTGTGAACTTCAGACAGCACGTCCAGTCTGTTTTCTTCGGCGGTCCGGTACAGTTCGGTGAACGCGGGTTTGTCCAGCGCGGCGGCAATCAGCAGAATCGCATCCGCTCCGAGATAAACCGCTTCCTCAATCTGGTATGAATCGAAAATAAAATCTTTGCGCAGCAATGGAATATTCACTAGGCCGGAAATGGTTTTTAAATAGTCCGGCGAGCCCTGAAAATAAAACTGTTCCGTCAGCACGGAAAGCGCGGCGGCTCCGTTGCGTTCATAATCGACGCAAATATTTTCGTAGTCGAAATTTTCCCGGATAAGTCCCTTAGACGGCGATGCTTTTTTCAGTTCGGCAATAATATTAAGTCCCGGTTTGCGGAGCGCGGCAGCGAAATCTTTGCCATGGCGGAAATTTTCTTTTTGCTCCCGGATTTTTTCCAGTGGAAGAACTTTTTTGCGTTCCGCCAGCGCGGTACGGTTGTGGTCAATTATCTGTTCAAGAATATTCATTGATGGCTGGCCTCAATAAGTTTTTCCAGTTTTTCCAGCGCGGCGCCGGAATCAATGGATTGAGTTGCGAGTTTCAGTCCATCCTGCATGGTGTCGGCTTTTTCTCCAACAACAATTGCGGCGGCGGCATTGAGCAGCACCACTGCTCGGGCGCCGTCCTGGTTGCGGCCGCTCAATACTTCACGCATGATTCTGGCATTGGTTTCTGCATCGTCGCCGCGGATGGATTCCGGGCTGAAAGTTTGCCCAATCAGGATTTCCGGGAACAGTTCATAGGTTTTGATTTCGCCGTCCCGCAATTCAGTAATTCTTGAAGCGTCGGTGCAGGTGATTTCATCCAGTCCGTCGCGGCCGTGAACGACAATCGCTCTTTTGGTTCCGAGCTCTTTCAGGACGGCGGCGAACATTTCTGTCAGCACCGGCGAGAAAACTCCGAGCACCTGGCCGGTGGCTCCAGCAGGATTCGTCAACGGCCCGAGCATGTTGAAAATGGTTCTCATTTTCAATTCGCGTCTTATCGGAACAACATTTTTCATGGCGGGATGCATTTTCGGCGCAAACAGAAATCCGATGCCGTTTTCCCGGATGGACTGTTCCATTTGTAACGGATCAACATCAAGATTGAATCCGGCCGCCGCCAGCACGTCAGCGGAACCGCATTTACTGGAAACGCTCCGGTTGCCGTGTTTGGCGACCACAATTCCAGCTCCGGCAGCGACAAACGCGACTGCCGTGGAAATGTTGAACGTATGGGCTTTGTCTCCGCCAGTGCCGCAAGTATCAATAACTGAGCTGGCTCCGGTGTCGATGAAGGTGGCGTGCCGGCGCATGGACAGCGCGGCGCCGGTTACTTCCTCCACGGTTTCGCCTTTCATACGCAAGGCGACCAGCAGTGCTCCGGTCTGAGCCGGAGTCAGCATTCCATCCATCAACGCGTCCATGATTGAAGTCATTTCCGCAATCGACAGATTATTTTTCATAACAACTTTTTCAATTATTTCATTCAGCATGCGTTATTCCTCATTTGGGTTTTCTGATTTCTTTCAGAAAATTAGCGAGCTGGCGTTTGCCGGTCGGAGTCAGCACAGATTCCGGATGGTACTGAATTCCTTCAATCTGATATTGCTTGTGACGCAACCCCATGATTTCGCCATCGTCGCAAGTGCGGGCGGAAATTTCAAAACAATCCGGCAGGGAACTTTCTTCTACTGCCAGCGAATGATAACGCACAACTTTCAATGGCGAGGTCAGGCCGTCAAACAAACCTTTGCCGTCATGTTCCACGTCGGAAATTTTACCGTGCATGATTTTTTTAGCTCTAATCACCTTGCCGCCGAAAGCTTCGCCAATGGCCTGATGACCAAGGCAAACTCCCAGCAATGGCAGTTTTCCGGCGGCGGCTTTGATCAGGTCAATGGTGATTCCCGCTTCAGACGGACGACCGGGACCGGGCGAAATAACAATGGCTTCCGGATTTAATGCCAGCGCTTCATCCACGCTGATTTCATCATTTCTTTTCACAATCACTTCTTCGTTCAACATGTAAAGGTATTGAACGAGGTTGTAGGTGAACGAATCATAATTGTCAATCATTAATATCATAATTCAGCTCCTTCATACTTCCAGTTTATTGGCCGCCATGTGCAACGCTTTGAACAACGCTCCGGCTTTGTGTTTAGTCTCCATATATTCGGTTTCCGGGTCGGAATCGTAAACAATTCCGGCTCCGGCTTGAACCGCAACGGTGTCGCCGTCAATCTCGAAAGTCCGGATGGTGATGGCGGTGTCCGTATTGCCGTTGTAACCGAAATAGCCGACAGCGCCGCCGTAAACTTCGCGCGGTTCCGGTTCCAGTTCGCTGATAATTTCCATGGCGCGGATTTTCGGCGCTCCAGACAGCGTTCCTGCTGGAAAAGTTGCCCGCACCAGGTCAAACGCATCTTTATCCGGTCGCATTTCGGCTTCGATATTTGAGACCAGATGCATTACATGGGAATAGCGTTCCACGGTCATGAAATCTTTCACCTGCACACTGGCCGGAGTGGCGACACGTCCGAGGTCGTTGCGTCCTAAATCCACCAGCATCAAATGTTCGGCGCGTTCTTTAATGTCCTGAAGCAATTCATCGGCCAGTGCGCGGTCTTCCTGTTCGGTTTTGCCGCGCGGCCGGGTTCCGGCAATTGGACGGACTGTCGCCTTCGTTCCGTTTTTGCGCACCATGATTTCCGGTGAAGAACCGACGAGGATTTTTTCCTGTCCGAATTTCAAAAAGAACATGTAGGGCGAAGGATTAATCAGGCGCAATGCCCGGTAAAGCTGAATTGGCTGGACATTCAGTTTCGTTGAAAACCGCTGTGACAGAACCACCTGGATAATGTCGCCGTTTTCGATATGTTTTTTCGCGGCTCCGACCATGGCGCAGAATTCTTCCTGAGTCATGTTGGATTTGATGTCCTCCGGCTTGAAGGCGGATGAAACAGAATCGTCAATCTCCGGCATCGGTTTGCGCAGCGTTTTCTCAATTCTGCCAATCTGTTCACAAGCATTGTCATACGCCGCTTTGAGGCTGGAGAAATTTTCAGGACGGGCGCAGCAGACGATTTTCAGCGTGTGGCGGATGTTGTCGAAAATAATCATCTGGTCAGTGAGCATCAGGCATGAAGTCGGGCTTTGCAACGGCGTTTTCGGCTCCGGCAGGCGTTCAAATTCCCGCACGGTATTGTAACCGAGATAACCGATGGCGCCGGCAAAGAATCGCGGCAGGTCAGGCAGTTCCACCGGACGGTTCAGTTCCAGCAAATCCCTGAGTGTTGCCAGCGGTCCGTCCGGACTTACCGGCAATATTTCCGTTTTGCCGTCTTTTATCAGTTCCGGCTGACCGTCTTTAACTCTGAATATTGCATACGGGTTGAGCCCGATAAATGAGAATCGCGCCCATCTTTCCCCGCCTTCCACGCTTTCCAGCAGAAACATATTTTCATCATTCGCGAAACGTCCGAGGACGGACACCGGCGTGTCGAGATCGGCAAGATACTCTTTGTACACCGGAATCACATTTCCCGTCGAACACAGCTTCTCAAATTCTTGATAATCTGGCTTAAACATTTTTACCTCTTTTATTACTTATGAACTTATTTTTAATTATAACTTTTTCCATTTAAAACACAAAAAAAAACTGCGGATGGTTTCCCAGTCCGCAGTAATGTTATCTCTGAAATCAGTATGTAACAGAAGCTACGGATTGACCCGTGTACGCCACCACCAACCTAAAACAACGTTGCGTGTGCTTCTGTTCATCGTTTGATATCCTTGTTTCAATTTAAAAATTGCTCTATTAATAAACCGGTGACAAAATAAAAGTCAAGCAAGTTTGAAGAAATAGCGGGCAAAAGTCCTGAAAATAGCCAAAAAACATGGATGTTCTGCTATTGGCTTGCGTTGTCAGCTACAGTTTCATGGTTTTGAGGATGAATACCGCAACCGCTTCCGCTTGAAATTTTCGTCCCGGCTCATTGTAATGAACTGCGTCGTCGCAGAAAAATCCGGGATTGGCAGCCATTGGCGTGTAAAGATCCAGTACCGGCAATCCCAGTTCCGCCGCGATTTTTTCCGCGTCTGCGTTGCGCTTGATTACCCGGGTATTTTTTACTGCTTCAAAGCTGGATAAATCGCCGACCACGCGGATTGGAGTGCTGTTCCGCCAGGCCGTTAATCCGGTTTTTGTCTTTAAATAAACCAGCGTTTCGCGCAGATTTTCCGCATAAACCGTTTCGTCAATATCCCAGCCATGCAAGCCGTTGTTAAACAGAATCATGGCATAATTGTTCAGGCCGAGCATGTAATCAAGTTCAGTCCTGAAGTCAACATCGCTGACGCATTTGGCGGTGGCTAAATAATCTATGCACAGTTTGTCTTTGACCAGATTAAAAACCAGGTCGGAGTGACCGTTGACGATGGAGTCGCCAATCAACAATGCTCTGGGTTTTTCTGCGTCCGGCGCGTTATTCCAACGCATATTAGTCCATTCGATGTACTCTTTGATCGTTGTTTTTGGAGCGTTCATAAATAAAATCCTTTGGTTATTTTGCCGGAATTACATTCAAATCGGCGAGTTTAATATAAGCATAATTTTCACATGCGGTCAGCGCTTTCAAACAGATGAACCTGACATTGCTTTGCGGTTCATCAAAATATATTTTCTGGTAAACCGGGTTGTTAACCAGATTTGAGAACTGACCGGCAACAATCGGACTGCCCCAGTCGGAGCCGTTGGCGCTCACATAAAATTCATAATCGAAAATATGTCCGCCGCCGTGCTGGTTGGGCAACATGATAAAACCTTTGAGGTCGAACATTTGACCGAGGTCAAGCTGCACAAACTGCGGCATCTTATCGCCGGGTTTGCTTGACCAGCAGGAGTCAGGATTGCCGTCAAGCAGGTTTGCCGCGGGAAATTCCGGAAGATTTTCAGAAGATGCCCGGTGAATTTTCTTAGTTTGTTTCGGAAGCCCCAGCGATTCAACTTTTACCGGCGCTTCTTCCTGAATTTCCGGAAAGCGATAGAGCGCAAAGTTTGACAGTGTCGGGCTGTAACGGGATTCGTGAATTTCCAGTTTTACTCTGGAGGTTGTTACTTTTTCAAACCGCTGCATCTCTTTATAGCCGACCGTGAAGCCGGAAGTGAGCGGTTGCCATTGACCGTCAATCTGAGCGTGAACGGAATACTTTTCAATGCGTTGTCCGCTTTGAATATGTTCCTGGAGCATGACGCAATTGAAAGTTTTCTGAACTCCGAGATCAAGTTCAATCGTTGCGCTTTCTGCCCATGGAGGAGTTTGCCAGAAAGCGTCAGGATTGCCATTGATAATATTGGCGGCAGGGAACCATTCGCGCTCAATGGAGGCTTGAATTTTTGCGCCGGAGGCAAGATTTTCTTTGAGCCCGTCTTGCAGCAACCGGTTGAATTCCAACAGGTTTTTTACATCATTTTCATGCAGATGACCGCGTTTGTCCGGCGGAATATTCAGCAACAGCACGCCGTTATGCCCGATGGAATTGAAATAAATATCCATCAATTTGGCAGGTGATTTTACTTCGTCGTCTTCGCTGCGGTGGTAAAACCAGCCGGGGCGGATGGACGTGTCAACTTCAGATGGATACCATTTTAAATCATTGCCGTCACCGAGCGTATCGCGTCCGCCAATATTTTCCAGAGTGCAATTTTCATAATTGAACGCCAGAACGTTTTTGTTGACATTAAGCACACTCCACTCGGCCGGACGGGCTTTTCCCGCTTCGTTGCCGCACCAGCGAATATCCGGGCCGATGTCGCTAATCAAAATACCCGGTTGCAGGGAATAAATCAGCTCGTAATAACCATCCCAGTCATATTCCTGGCGTTTTCCGTTCGGTCCTTCGGCGCAAGCGCCATCAAACCAGACGCAGGCAATTTCTCCATAATTGGTCAGCAATTCCGTCAACTGATTTTTGAAATACTGATTGTAAACCGGCGAGTCACCGTAAGATTGTTCATGGCGGTCCCAGGGAGAAAGATAAACGCCAAATTTAACTCCGAATTCCCGGCAGGCGTCGGAAAGTTCCCGCACAATATCGCCTTTGCCGTTCTTCCACGGCGAATTTTTAACGCTGTGTTCTGTAAATTTGCTGGGCCATAAGCAGAAACCGTCGTGGTGTTTGCAAGTCAGGATTATCATTTTGAATCCGGCGTTCTTGCATACTTCAGCCCACTGTCGCGGCGAACAGTCGGAAGGATTGAAGATAGACGGAGATTCCGTGCCGTCGCCCCATTCCTTGTCGGTGAAGGCATTGACGGTATAATGAATAAATGCGGTCAACTCCATTTGCAGCCAGGCCAGTTGTCTGGCTGATGGCACAATATGCGCGGCGCGGTAAATTAAATTATCTCGTTCCATTTTTTATCAATATAGCTCCATTAATTTTTAAAATATGTATAATATAAACGATAAACTGAAAAATCCTGTTCAAAAGTAAAATATTTTTTGTCTTTTATAAATATTCTGAAAAATAATTCTGATGCAAGAAGACAGGTGACTTTTATCCTTCTCATCTTGGTTTTGAAATAAAATTTAATTTAATCGTGCAAGGGATTTGTTATTTTAGCTGAAATAAGGAAAAAAGACCATCACAAAGGCAGAGAAGCCAGAATTCAGGAGTCAGGCTCTGAGCACATGACCCGCTTGCGTGAAAATCTTTTTCCCGGGATTTGAAGATGCGACTAAACTTTCTAAATTATGAGCGAACTCAACTCAAAAAAGTTCCCGGTACGCCTTTTTTTATGAATTTGTCTGAACCTAACCGGCTTCGCTGGAATTTCTGACGCGAAGCGTCTTTGGACTGCGGCGCCGCTGTGCCGCTTTGGCTTTTTCCCTATTCCTGCTTAA
>JBAYVM010000116.1:0-7890 GCA_041674645.1 Victivallaceae bacterium
CAATATTACTAGTAATATAAACAAACTATATATCGGTTCGTTATCAGCGACCGGCGAGGAACGGATTGCCGCGTTTTTCTTTGCTGACCGTGGTTGACGGGCCGTGCCCGGGACAAATTCGCAATTCATCCGGCAAGGTCATGATTTTTTCTTTTATGAATTTCAGTAGAGCCGCGGTATCGCCGCCCGGCAAGTCAGTTCTGCCGATGGAACCGGCGAACAGCGTATCCCCCGAGAACAGCGCGGGGAGTTGTTTAAAATAAAAACAGACTCCGCCGCGAGTGTGACCCGGAGTTTCCAGCAGCTCAAAATCCGGCAACGGAATTTCCGGCGACGTGAGCGGAAGATTTTTGGAAAGCGGCACAAACGGCATCAGATGATTATCCGGACTGTTGTACAGCGGAACATCAAGCCGGTGCAGATAAACGTGTTTTACTCCGAGCTCGTCCATCACTGGGCGCGTGGCGCCAATATGATCGACGTGAGCGTGAGTCAGCAGGATAACCGCCTCATCATAATCAAACTTTTTCGTGGCGGCGACAATTGTTTCCGGTTCGGAGCCGGGGTCAATAATGTAAAGGCGGCGACTGGTGTCGATAAATACCAGATAACAATTGCTTTCCAGCATTCCAATAGTTTCAACAATAAATTCAGACATGTAAAAATCTCAGGTTAAGCTATAATGAATTAATCTCTTCTGCCGCCGAAAATGCGGAGCAGCAACAGGAACAGGTTGATAAAATCAAGATACAGCGTCAATGCGCCCATGATGGCAAACTTTTTGCCGCTGTCAGTTTCGGAAAGCTCATCCCCTAACGCCACGGACATCTGTTTAATTTTTTGTGTATCATAAGCCGTCAGACCGACGAAAATCAGAATTCCGACATAGGTGGTAATCCAATACAACATGCTGTTTGCCCAAAACATATTAACAACGGAGGCAATAATCAGCCCAATCAGCGCCATGAAACATAAATTCCCAATCGAGGTCAAATCACGTTTGGTAACGTAACCGTACAAACTCATTGCGCCAAAAGTCCCGGCGGTGGCAAAAAAAGTAGTTGCCAGCGATTCCGCAGTAAAATTGTAAAACACCAGCGACAGCACCACGCCGTTCAATGCGGCATAACCTACATAAATAGCGGTCGCGACAGCGGCGGACATTTTATTGACAGCCACGCCCAGCGAGCCGACCATAACCAATTCTACAATAATTAATCCGAAAAATAAAATCGGATGCGCAATCAGCATGGTCATAAACTCTTTATTGCTGGCAACGAGCCAGGAAATAATCCCCGTAATGGCCAGTCCGCCGCACATCCAGCCGTAAACCCGGTTAATAAATGAGGCTTGAACCTGCGCCAAACCCTTGCTTCCTGACGCTAAACGTTCCTGAGCATTTTCAAAATTACCGTACATAACACACCTCCATTATGAATTTTTTATTCAGACTTTAATAGCATTGCCGTTTCCGGCGTATATTTTATGCTTGACAAGTGAGTATATTCTATTATTTATAATGAAAAAGTAAAGCCTTAATCACTGAAAAACCGGAAAGTACCGTTAAAATGGCTGTCAAAATCGCAGTTATAACCGATTTGCATTTTTCCCGTGCGGAGAATGCGCTTACTGAACGCCATGGCGAGTTCGCGGATACGTTGCTGTTGCGAACAATACACCGGCTCAACCGCTTCATCAAACCTGATTTGGTTTTCATCGGCGGCGACCTGCTGAATGAGTCAAATTCGCCGGACGCGGAAGACTTGTTGCAGAAATTGAAAAAACAGCTCGACCTGCTGACTATGAAAACAATTATAATTCCCGGAAATCATGACCCGGCGCCGGAAATATTTTACCGTATTTTCGACCTCCCGGCGGAATACACTGACATAAACGGTTGCCGTTTTGTCGCGTTTTGCGATCCGGCGGAACCGGGTTTCAACGCCCGCCGGGAACTGTGCGACTTGAACCGGATGCGCGCCGCCGGAACCGGATTCAGCGGCCCGCTGGTT
The DNA here is from genome assembly GCA_041674645.1 of Victivallaceae bacterium. Lineage (GTDB taxonomy): Bacteria > Verrucomicrobiota > Lentisphaeria > Victivallales > Victivallaceae > JBAYVM01. The sequence continues at coordinate 2,013 of JBAYVM010000116.1, forward strand.
TCGTTGCAACACGTTCCGCTTTGTCCACCGGAATCAGGCGCGTGTCCTTACAATTATACCAATGCCGCTGAAATCATCCGTTTGATGAGAGAAAGCAGTTACTGCCTGGCGTTGTCCGGACACTACCACGCCGGTTTCCAATTAACCAATCAGAACGGCATGAGTTTCATTGCCGGGAAAGCGCTCTGCGAACAGCCGTTCAATTATTCCATTATTGAAATTACCACAGATGGCACGGTCAGCATTGAACAGGAATCATTACGTCTGCCGGAAAAATACACCATCTCCGACTGTCACGTCCATACCAGCTTTGCGTATTGTAATGAAAACATGGATATTGCCAAATCCATCCGGCTGGGGGAGATTTTCGGTCTTGAAAATATGATTTTCAGCGAACATTCCGCCCACCTATATTTCAATCATCAGGATTATGCGGCGAAAAAATTCTACACCGATGGCATTGATTCCCCTGCCCTGACCGACCGGACGGAAGAATATTTCAATTTATACCGGACACACGCCACAAACTGTTGCCGGCTTGGAATGGAAATTGATGTTGATTTTCGCGGACGCCCGGTAATTTTACGTTCAGCCTGGAATCAGCTTGACGTAAAACTGGGAGCCGTACATTTCATGTCCGCGCTGATGACTCCGGAAAGAAATTTGACTGCAATTGAACAGGAATTTTTATTTCTGACAGAATCTATCGCTAAATCCGGAATCGACATTCTGGCGCATCCGTTCCGCATTTTCCGGCGCAACGGTCTGCCGCTGCCGGAGAATTTATTTCAGCCGATAGCGAAAATTCTAAAAACACATAAGGTCGCGGCGGAAATCAATTTTCACACCAATGAACCGTCTCCTGAATTTATCCGCATTTGCATTGAGCATGGAGTCAAGTTAAGTTTTGGGAGCGATTCTCACAATCTTTACGAGGTTGGAGAGTTCTATCCGCACTTGAAACTGCTGGAACAAACAGTTCCGGGGTTTGCTTTGCGTGATTTGACGATTAAAATATAACTAAAAGAATTGGAACAGGAATAATGTTTTCAATGAAGAAAATAAAATGGTTCCAGGCCTGCTGCCTGAAAACTTTCTTACCGTTGATACTGGCCTGCCTGATGCTGTTCGCCACGGGCGCAGTCGCCGATGATCAAGCTGCAATCAAAACCTCAAATGGAAAAATCGAGCCGGGCCAATCAGGCAATGATGCTTATTCCGAAATGGCGCTGTTCGTTACCGTCATGGAGTTACTGAGAAAATATTATGTTGACAAAGACAGAGTCTCCTATCATCACCTGATTACCGGCGCCCTGAAAGGTATGTTGCAGGAACTCGACCCATATTCAATTTACGAAGGTCCGGCGCTGTACAAAAAAAACGTTGAACGTTTCGCCGGCCAGCAAGTCGGCATCGGCATCGTGGTCCTCAAAGAAACTAAATCCGGCCTGAAAGTCGTAAGCGCCGTTGCCGGTTCTCCCGCCATGAAAGCCGGAGTAAAAGCCGGTGACATTATTACCGATATTAATGGAAAAAATCTCAACGGCATGGGTCTGGAAGAAGCGGTAAACTTGATTCAGGGAATTGCTGGCACCGAGGTAACGCTCACAATACTGCGCCCGTCATCTGATGTTCCGCTGACGGTAAAAGTCAAACGTTCGGTAATCATTCACAGCCCGGTTCCGCACAATGGCGTTCTGGTTTTTCCCGGCGGAATCGGTTATATCCGGCTGACCATGTTTTCCGCGCAAACCGCTCCCGCCCTCGATGCGGCATTGAAAAAATTAATAGATCAGGACAAAGTAAAAGGTTTGATTCTCGACCTGCGAAACAATCCCGGCGGTCTGCTGGGAGCCGCAGTAGAAGTATGCAGCCGGTTTCTTGAACAAGGAAAATTAATCATCTCCACCGAAGGACGCTACGAAAAAGACAACAACCGTTTTTACGCCACCGGCTGCACCAAATATTTGGACATTCCACTAATCGTTCTGGTCAATCATTACAGCGCCAGCTCCGCTGAAATTGTCGCCGGATGTTTGAGAGATCATAAACGGGCAGTCCTGGTCGGAAGCCGGACTTACGGCAAAGCCTCTGTTCAAAGACTGCAAAAACTGCCGGATAACGGCGCAATACGTTTTACCATCGCGAAATACTACACCCCGGAACGCAAATTGATTCACGGGCAAGGCATTGCCACAGATATCGAGGTGGAATTGCCGCTGAAGCAACGTTTGCAACTGGCGAATCAAATGGCCAGCGAACCCGGGCGGCTAAAATCTGACAAGCCAGATACCGTCGCCGATATTCAACTGGAACGCGCTCTGCAAGTCATTTCCGGCATCATCAAATATCGCGAGTCAAAACAGAATGAATAATTCTCATGCGCATTACTGGAACGAACTGGCAGACGAATACAACCGTTCCATCCGGATAACCACTGCGGATTTTCACTACGGACCGCTGATTCCAGGCGATAGCGAATTGAAATTGCTGCCGGAAAAACTTAACGGATTGCGCTGCCTGGAATTCGCCTGCGGCGCCGGGCAGAACAGCATTTATCTGGCACGTCAGGGCGCTATCTGCACTGCCGCAGACATTTCCAACAAACAACTGAATTCAGGCAAAAAACTGGCGGCAACTGAACAAGTCAATATCGACTGGCAGTTGTTGTCAATGGAAGAAATTACTTCCGTCCTGCCCGGGCCATTCGAATTAATCCATTCCACCTACGGACTGCCGTTCGCAACTGACCCGGAAAAACTCATTGCCGGATTGTCAAAAATGCTCGCGCCGCAAGGCATTCTCATTTTCTCTGCTCCGCATCCGCTGTTCTCGGGAGAATGGCTTGAACTTGACGACGCCCCCGGATTATTCTTGCAGAATTACTTTTCGCCGGAACCAGATATCCGAACCGATGCCTCCGGCCATGAATCATGTCGTTCAAACGCCTATCCAATTTCAAAAATTTCCACTTGGCTGCACGCAGCCGGAATGGTTATAGAACGCATTCTCGAACCGCTTCCGTGTTCCAATCCGCCCTACGCCAGTTCCGTCTGGGAAGAATACCGCGAACAGTTCAATCATGCTCCCGGCTCCATCATTTTTAAAGCCGGAAAACGCACTCTATAACTGCCATTCAAAAAACCTGAATTTGCATTAAAAAAATATTGCGGTATAATAGGGTTTCGTCCATGTTATAATTGTCATACATGGATTAATCAGAATAATAAACTAAGGAGAATTCGATTATGGATGTCAATGTAAAAAAAGAAATTTTTGCCGATGGAATAGGTCAAATTCATTTCGCCGGCGGAATGGTAAGATTTGATTTCGTTACTCTTCAGCCCGATGCTGACGGAAAAAGCGAACCCACTCCGTTGTGCAAAGAACGCATCATTATGCCGCCGCAGGGATTCCTGAATGCGTTCAATTCCATGCAGAATCTGATTGATAAACTGCTCGAAGCCGGCGTTCTCCAGAAAAACGCTAATGCTACTGACAAGAAGTAATTTTTTTCTGTCAATAATTGGTCTTTTATAACTGACTTGCAGCTTTTTTGTGCAAGTCAGTTTTTTTTTGCAGCTCAAACATTTCTCAATACACTGAAAAACACTCGTTATAAAAACGGAAATATTGTTTTTATATTATCGAATCCGTGCTATTTTAACGGTTTGATTTTAAAGAATATAAAAGCATAAGGTTGATTAAAACGATGAAACCTCTTAAAATTGCGGATGTTGAATTTAAAAGCCGACTGTTCCTCGGAACCGGAAAATTTTCATCCCGCGAAGCGCTAAAAAAAGCGATTGCCGCCTCAGGAACTGAACTGGTTACAGTGTCATTGACGCGAGTGGATTTTGACAACATGGATGATGATATTCTCTCCGCAATTGACCGCTCCAAAGTACGGATAATGTTAAATACTTCCGGAGCCAGAGATGCGGCGGAAGCCATCAAAATTGCCGAATTCGGCCGCGCCGCCGGTCACAACTGGATAAAACTGGAAATTCACCCCGATCCAAATTATCTGCTGCCCGACCCGATTGAAACCCTCAAGGCCGCTGAAATCCTGGTCAAACAAGGCTTTATCGTACTGCCGTATATCAACGCCGACCCGGTGCTGGCGAAACGGCTCGAAGATGTCGGCGTGCATACGGTAATGCCGTTAGGCGCGCCCATCGGCTCCAATCAGGGCTTAAAAACTGAAACTATGCTCCGGATTATCATTGAACAATCAACTATTCCCGTCATTGTTGACGCCGGAATCGGCCTGCCGTCACACGCGGCGGCGGCAATTGAACTCGGCGCGGATGCCGTGCTGGTTAATACCGCCATCGCCTCCGCCGACAATCCGGAACTTATGGCGATGGCATTCGATCTGGCAGTACGCAGCGCGGAACTGGGCATTAACGCCGGTCCGGCTTCCGCCGCCCTCACCGCCAGCGCCACCTCCCCGCAAAATACTTTTAAAAACCTCTTTTGAGAATAATTTATGTTACCATATTTAACAACTACCGAGGAACAGATCAGCAGTTATATTGCCGGGGTTACTCCCGAAATGATCAACGCCTCGTTGCAAAAAGAACGGCGGGATTTTCAAGACCTGCTCAACCTAATTTCGCCAGCGGCCGGACAACATCTTGAACAGATGCGCCCAATCGCAGCGGCATACCGGAAAATGCATTTCGGCAAAACCGTTCGCCTCTACACACCGCTGTATATTTCCAATAAATGCGTCAACGCCTGCGCTTACTGCGATTTCAGCATTAAAAACAAATCGCCGCGCAAAACTTTGAGCATGGAAGAAATCATTGCGGAAGCCAAAGCCATCAAAGCGCTCGGCATAGACTCGTTACTGCTGGTGGCGGGCGAAGACCCGAAAAGCATGCCGATTGAATTCCTTGAACAAGTCGCCATAGAGCTGAAAAAATATTTCTCCTATCTTTCCATCGAGATTTTTCCGCTGGACACTCCGGGCTACAAACGACTGTTTGACGCCGGCGTCGAAGGCTTGACTCTCTATCAGGAAACCTACAATCAGAAACTCTACCTGGAACTGCATCCGTCCGGACCGAAACGCGATTACCTCAAACGAGTTGATGCCATCAGTCGCGGCGGCAAAGCCGGAATGCGAACGTTGGGAATCGGTTTCCTGCTGGGATTGTACGACTGGCGTTCGGAAAGCGCTTCCCTAGCCGCTCATGCAATTTGGCTCAGAAAACACTTCTGGAAAAGCAAAATCCAATTTTCCTTCCCGCGGATAACGCCCGTCGGAACCGGTTTTCAGCCGCCCGCGCCAGTTTCTGAACAGGAACTGGAACAGATGATGCTGGCCTTCCGGATTGTTTTCCCCGAAGCCGATATGACCATTTCCACCCGGGAAAGCGGAGAATTCAGAAACCGGATTGCAATAACTTGCGCCGGAAACATCAGCGCCGCCTCCAGAGTTACTCCCGGCGGCTATGCCAATGTCGCAGAAAAAGATGTCGGTCAATTTATGTTGAATGACACTCGTTCGGTGGAACAGATTAAAAGTGATTTAAAAGCGCTCGGACTCGAAACTGTTATAAAATATTGGGATAAACGCATTTGAGCCCGCCGATTGGTGTAGCGTCCTCGCTCTGCGAGGGTATTTTGGAGGGTTTCGCTCCGTCGAAACCGATTGGTGTCACCCTCGCTCTGCGAGGGTATTTTGAAGGGTTTCGCTCCGTCGAAACCGATTGGTGTAGCACCCTCGCTCTGCGAGGGTATTTTGAAGGGTTTCGCTCCGTCGAAACCGATTGGTGTAGCACCCTCGCTCTGCGAGGGCTTCCGGCAAATACATGGCGTCCGAGACGGACGCGGCTACACCGGAAAATTAGAACTCAGTAATGTGTCA
>JBAYVM010000117.1:0-7835 GCA_041674645.1 Victivallaceae bacterium
CGGGCAGTTAATGTTTAATTTTTCGGTAAAAACAGTTTTATTGTTTGACCTCTGCACCACGTTGACATCAAATGTTGCATCAACAGCCTGATCTCCATCATTAATCAGGATAATTCTTTTCTTAACCAATTCGCCAGTATAATAACTGTGATTGGCGCGAAATCCGTCCTAATCGGCGATAAAAATCAACCGGTCGGCCATAGATTCAGTCAACGCCTTGTAATTGTCATTATGACGTTTAAATATGCTGTTCAATTTGTATAACGGCTTGAGGCCCGGCGTTTTGTAGTTCTTGTAGTCAACAGTAACGGCTTCCTCAAGTCTGCCGTCATTGTCCGCAATCATTTCAGCGTAAGCCCACGGTGTCATATTAGCGCCACGATAACGCCAGGCGCGTACCGTCTCTGTAAACAACAGTCGTTCCTGCTGTTGCAAATTAAGCGGACGTCCAGGACGCCAGTAAGCATAAAACAGCGAGGAGCCATTTACATAGAAATCATTTCCGTTCTGAGCATGCGGTTTAACCTTGCAGGCAAACTGTTTCCGATACCATTCTTTATTGTCCTGCGGATACGCGGCGTCGCCGAAATCTATTGCGCAATATTCGGCCAGCATCGGTTCGGAAGCGCGCGGCGCTGTTGTGCCTGAAATATGGTCGTGATAATAAGAACTGTCCCATGGCATACCCATTTCAATGGCGTAAAATGGTTTGGTTCCGGTCTTCGTCCAACCGTCCAACCAGCTTTTCTTGTCCTGCAACTGGACGAAATTCAAGTAAATCATAGTGCTGTAAACATCTCCGCCGTAAGCGCCGCCAGCGTATTGCAAAACCTTTTTATGAGAATCAAATGCTTTCACCCAGTCAGCAAATTCAGCAGCAGGTCCAGACTGAGCTTTGTTATTATCATAATCCTTCTCCGGTTTCAAAGTGTCATTAGCAATCCCGTATGGAGAAATATCCTGCGGATAAGCCAAAATACTTGGCTCAATAAAATAGTGAACGACAGAAGGATGGTTTTGAACCGATTTGAGATAATCAGTTAACTGTTTCCGCACTTTTCCTCGAACACTGCTGTCATTCCAGTTTTTAATATTATCTTTCAACATATCGCAAAGGAAAACATTGAGCATAACCCCCTGTTCATCCGCCAGAGCGAAAAGATTATCCGGCACATCGGGACTCCATAGGCTGACGCTATTAATGCCAGCTTTCTTCAACTCGGCGAAAAATCGTTTATAATTCTCATATTCCAGATGACTCTGATAGGTTATTGCCAGTGCATTGCGGAAATGAAATCTATTACCGTTAAAAACATAATTTCGGCCCTCTGTTTTCAGTTCCCGGAAACCAAAATTAAATGGTGTTGTCTCGTCAACTATTTTTCCGTCTTTTTTCCAGACAACCTTGCATTTATAAAGATTCGGATGCTGTGTAGTCCAGGGTTTCACGCCGGGGAAATTAAATGTTGCGGTATAGAAATAATCAATTCTGCCAGTCGGAGTTTTTGCTGGCGTCAAGCTACCGGCGGGAAGCGTAATGCACTCTCCATGTCCGTCCTGAAATGTAACTTCAACCTGTCCTTGCGGTCTGCCATCAAAATTAATCTTCAAAGTCAATTGTTTTTTCGTAAAATCAGAAGTTTCCAGAATCGCCTGCCGGATAAACTGTTTAGTTGATCGACGTAATAACCAGACATCGCCGGGAATGCCGCGAAGCTGAGCTTGCGGAGATTCAGGCTTGACCACAATCTGTAACGCATTAACCCCAACCCGCAAAAATTTTGTGATTGAAATCTGCGCGCCTTCTCTGCCATCAGTAGTTCCGGCAAACTGCCCATTTATATAAATCACGGCCAGATTTTTGACGTTATCCAGTTGGATGAAGTAATTTTCCGACGGATTGGAAATGCTAATCTCACGTTGATAAACCGCACCTGGATACTCTTTGATATTTTTGCCATTCCATGTCAATTGCCGGGTAGCGCCCCAACCTGCACGATTCGCATTACCCAGGCCCTGCCCCTGCAAACCAGTCTGCCGCCCGTCTGAATTATAAAATAATCCCGGAACGCAAAGATAAAGTGACTGATCGTTTTTTAAAACAGCCAGTTCGGACGGATATATTGGTGTTGCATCAGCGTTTTTCTTGTTCAACTTCTTCATGTTTTCCAGCATCTGCTGCTTTACAGATAATTTCTGTGTGGAAGCGTTGAACTCAGTGTGAACAGTTAATGTTTTTTTAAGTTCGTCCGCAGTCAACAGATGAATCTGCCAACGACCATTTAAACAAATTTTATCACGAGTGGCGCTATGCTCTTGAAATGCATCTTGAAGTTGCCATTCCTGTTTAAAATCTACTGCTGCCACACTGACAAATTGTGACGACAGACATAATGTCAGGACAATAATAAACATCACTGATGAACGCATGTAATAGTTTAGTTTCAAAAAGTTACTTTTTTTTAAAAAATCCGTATTTTTCTCAGAACGATTGTCTTGTTCCCCAAGTTCTCTCATTTTCTGTTTCCATAATTGTTTGATTTGTTAATGGTTAACACTGCGAGTCCATTAATTTTCAATTTTTCCCGTTAACTCTCCGTTTTCTGGTTGAAATGTTATTGATAAAAGTTAAAATCATTGCCACCACAGCATCCGGCTTTTGAGCTGGATGCTTTTCATCGCGTTTAGACGTTATAACGGTGTTCTTATCACTTTATTCTGTAACGCTTAGCAGATAAAGTTTGAGCGTTTGCCAAACAGAAATGCCTCAGGCACGTTCTTGGCGACATAAAAAAGTTTCCCGGCAAGATACTCCCGGCCAATCCGGATGTCTAAGCATTTCTCCGGTCGCTCAGAAAACTTATTCAAGACGCTATTTTTCTTCATAACCAACACTCCGCGTTGTTAACTCAGCGTAAATCCATTTTATAGGGAACCACATCACAACTTTCAATAAACCAACCCAGCATTAACTGTTTGTGAGCTTCAATTGCGTCAGAATAAACCTGATTGTCAATCTGATTAACCTGTTCGCCTGGATCGCAGGTCAGGTCATAAAATTCATCCAATTCGTAGTGCCGGGCAACATATTTATATTTGGCGGTTCTACACATCACGGCTTTCCCATGCCATGGTTTTTCATTGCTGGCCTGTAAAACCAGACGCGGCCAATATAGATTGCTGCTTGAAGCAACAACTTTTTCCATGGCCTGCTTTTCGTGCATCAATCGTCCACCCTCACAAAATACCGCTCGTCGCAGTTCTGAGATTTCTCCTGAAACCAGCGGTAGCAGGGACTTGCCAAAATGGTCGTAGCCAGGTTCTATTCCTGTCAGATTATAAACAGTTGCAGGAAAATCGACCAGCTCAATAAGAGATTCATTCACACCGGGGATGATTGCTTTGCCGGCAGGTGGTTTGAATATGAACGGCACTCTGGTCAGGCAGTCCTCAAAAGTATTTTGAGTCTTCTCGACGAGTCCGTAGTCTCCGGTAAAATCTCCATGATCTGAAAAAAGAAATATTGCGCTTGATTCGTATTCGTCGGCTTGTTTCAGCGCATTGACCAATGTTTTGAACTGTTCGTCAAGCCTGGCGCACATGCCGTAATAAACCGCGCGAAGTTCTGTCCAGCGTGATTCCGTCCAGTTATATAAGTTTTGACCTTCTCTAATGCCGTTTAAAATCATCGGCTTGCTGCAATCTTCATCGGCGGGAATACGCAAAGGAATTTTGTCGCGGTCAATCATACTGAAGTAAGGTTCCTCAATTCCGTATGGCGGGTGCGGATTTTGTAACGGCAAATAAATACAATATGGTTTCTCGCCATCATAGTTTTCAATGAAGTCCATAGCGCCAAGCACCATGCCCCAGTCCTCGTCGCAGTAGATGTCTTCATGTTCTTTATCCAACAGTCCTGCATAAAAACTGAATGCATTACCATCTTCAAGTTTTTCCGCCCACTCATTGACTGTACTGTGGAGGTTACGGCGTAAAGTTAAACCGCGTTTTTTCAGTGCTTCTTGGTCAGGAGTGAATTTGACATCACAATACTGCTCAAAACCGTCCTGACCGGGAACTAAATCGTTTTTTCCGCCCCACCAGACGAAATAACCATTATTTTTTAAGATTTCCAGTAGATTCGGCTCTCCATGTTCCGGATGCAACATGTGATGCATGGTACGATGCCCACGCACATGCGGATACCAGCCGGTCATGAAACTGCACCGGCTTGGAGTACATACCGGATTTTGACAAAAAGCATTGCTGAATGACACTGCATCATTTTTAACCAGGCTGTCAATAAACGGGGTTACAGCTGCGGGATTGCCGTGACAACCCATGACATCACTGCGCCACTGATCTGGATTGAAAATAATAATATTCGGTTTTTTAATTTTTTCGGTCATATTGCAACCTTAAAGTTTATCAGGTAATAGTTTTTTTAAGTTCCTTTTTCTGAAAAAAAATACGGTTTTTTCAGAATGATTGGCCTGTTCCCCATCTTCTGTCTTTTTGCCCGGAAACAATTCAATATCAGCGTGCGATGACTTTTCAGCATTTTCGCCAGATTTTTTATCGGTTCAAGGTGGCTGCAATTTGCCACATGGCCACATTGAGTGAGAAAAAACGCCGCCCAGCCCGTGGAACAGTATTTCCATTTTTTCTGCCTGATTACCATCAATTCTAGTGAAGACTCATAATTATTTTGCTGACAATACTTTTATGTCTTCGGCAGAAAGGCTTTGATCGAAGAACGCCACATTAGCAATGGCGCCGTTCAAACTGCTTTGACCGTTGTAAGTTCCAAGCATAATATTCTTGAACTCTATCGTGGTCTTGTGACTTTTTGCCCATTTGTTTTTGAGTATTCCATTGACAAACAGTTTTGACTCAACGCTGTTCCAGGTAATGCCGATATGATACCATTTGCCAGCTTCAAATGTTTCTCCGGTCTTGCTCCATTTGTAATCGAACTGGTAGCTAGGCCATGATTTATCTAAGTCTCTAAACTGTAACATCAATCGACTATTAGTCATTATATAACAATAAATTCCTCCATCGCTATTGCTTTTCGAAAAGAAGTAATGTCGTTTATCAGCTTTGTCTTCGTAAACAACAAGCGGAGTAAAAAAGCAGACAAAACTGCCTTCGGCGGCGGAACATATCTTTCCACCACTGATATTCAGGCCGGTAACCCCGGTGTCCTGGTCGGAAATAACAAGAGCGTTATCATTATTCGGTCCGGTGACAAAAACCGGTTCTCCCTTGACCGGTTGCAAGGTTGCCATCGCAGTTCCGGTTGTCTCCAGTTTCTTATTTGCAAAAGAAACTGCAATTGTAGGTTTTACGCTTATTTTTTCCAATTTATCCGCAAAAGTTCCAGTTTGTTCCTCTGCCTGGCAGACAACCCCCATAACAAATAAGCTAAAACCCAACAATTTAATTCCGTTGATAATACGCATAATCTATCCTTATGTCCTTGTTATTTCTGTTTGTCTGCAACTCAATTAATCTCCTTTGGTTCTTGTCCACATTCCTTTTGGTTGCGAAAAGTTACCAATGCCTGGGCCCAGCGTTTGACGAGCAGTCAACGACAATGCATGTCCATCCATAAACATATAGTTAGTATAGGTAGTAGAATGTATTCCCGGGTTTATCAGCGGACCATTACCCCAAAAACCGCCATCTTTAAACTGAGTTGGATTATCAATTATCTGAGTCCCGTCAATCCCAAACCGGTTCAATGCAAGTCCAGCTGCATCGACATTTTGGCGTTCAGTAATGCCAATGGTTCCAGATGGATCTGGCAATTTACTTAATTTTATTGACCATGAATTATCACTCCATGCAATCCCCCAGCAAGTAGGATGTCCAGGAGTATCGGAATTCCCAGATGTGGTGCTATGACCGCGGTTCAAGGAATAGGAACGCAATCGATGTCCAGTAGCCACCGGACGAGTATCAGAAGGACAGACAAACAATTTGCCGTTCTGTTTTACATAATCAGCATGTTTAGTTCCGCCAAGTAAAATAGAGTCGTAAGAAACCCCTCCATCACTAGCCGCTTGACTGCCAGTCACCATATATTCTTGATTGTCATTGGTGTAAGCAAGCGTTAAAGTGCCGATTTGTTTAAGATTGTTGATACAGGAAATCTTTTTTGCGGTATCTCGCGCTTTGTTCAATGCCGGCAGCAACATAGATGCCAGAATTGCTATGATCGCGATCACAACGAGGAGCTCGATGAGGGTAAAAACTTGTTTTTTGTTATCTTTCATGATTCATTTCCTTTTACAGTTTTTGGGGTTGTTACTAATGCACATTTCTTATTTCGCTTATTAATGACTTGTCTCCTTCTTTTGTTAATTGGTTCGATTACTTTTAAGGTTCAATTATCTTGTAATTTAAATCAACAACATGGCGTCCGGCAATATTCCGGCCTTGCATGTAATCGTCGCACAAGTCATGTACCCGCTTGTGGAATTGAGTAAAATCACTTTCCAGATGAGGTATCTCATCCAAGTGCGTTCCATTGGAAATTGTTTTAAGTCGGAATGCCAGGTCTGGCGCGGCTTCCTTCAGCCACGGATAATGAACGCCGCCAAGGAATAAACCATCGGTGTCGGCTGGAATTTTTTCAACAAGGCGGCGGTAACAATCAATTACGGCCTCATGATTGGCTTGGTAACCAATATCCTCCAAACTGAAAACATCCAAATGAAGCCCCAACTTATTAGCCTCATTGGTGGTATTAGCAATAAATGCGCGTGTATAGTAGGCGACATCTGAAAAAGTCAGCATGGCAATTTTCCGGCAACCACGCTTCTGCAAATATTCTAAGCATAGCGGAGGTTGAATTTTGCCATTCTCCACGACCTGACAAATTGGCAGGTCAAGAAAGCAACCAGCTTTAAAGTCACCAAGAAAGATGACCGGATTTGAGAGTTTTAATGTCAATTCAATCTGTTCACGCGTCAATCTGTCTGTATGAATCAATAAAAAATCAGAGCCATGCATCTGCACAGCATTGCGCAACTCGTGCTCCCACATGCCAGGAGCCATCGCATCTTGATTTGAAACAAGTCTGGTAGACAAATTATAATCTTGAAAAACACCAAGCGGGTGAGTTATCTTTAACATTTTATTCAAGTAGAAATGGGTTAAAAGCGCTCCAAACACCAGAAAGTAAACTCCACGGCTGGAATGTGTCGGACGCCCCATGGCAATGTAGCCGCGTCTGGGCTGACTTTTTATCAACTGTTCTCTTTCCAGTACTTGCAACGCAGAATAAACAACTTGCCTGCCAACGCCGAAATCGTCAGCAAGTGAACGAATGCTTTTTAGCGGCATACCAATCTGACACTTGCCGTTAAGTATGTCATGGCGTAAAACCTTGACAATGTGTTCTGACTTAGTTTGTGCAATAATGTTCGGCATATAAATCCTTACTCAAGTTTGTTGTCACTACTGATTATATGACAGATCATGACAGATGTCAATACCCTTTGGCATTTTTTTTGTTTTTTTAGTTTTGAAATATAGCTGCCAAAATCAACAATTATTTTTTCTATCTGAAATTTTGCAGTACATATTCGCCAGAACTCGGTAAAAGTGTTTAATTGAACGTCCGCTTTTGCGTTTACATAAAGACCAGTCATGTCCAGATATCAACCGGTTTTACAGAATAAAGAAACCGACACCGGAGGTGTCAAACGTTTGTAGCCCAACGAAAATAGAATGTTCGACTCCTGCATAGTCGCAGATTTTGTTGCCTTATTATTCTATAAACGTGTTATCCCGTCGGGATAATAAAACTAACTGGCTGTTGAATA
>JBAYVM010000118.1:0-7754 GCA_041674645.1 Victivallaceae bacterium
ACATACGCTCCGGCCTGGCGGCAAATATTGTTCAACAATCCAGCGCTCAGTCCGCCAGCGGATGCAATATATACCGAAGTCCAGTCAGAAAACTTTTTGACGCCGATAGCTCCCTGTCCAGTTTTATGATAGACGCCAAGGATTTCTGCCTTGTGGTCATCGATATAAAAGTATGGTTGATCATAATAACCGTAAGTTCCAGACAGAAGCATGGATGCCCGTTCAATGGACCACAAGTCCTGACGTGGGTTGAGGTTCTTCAGTAACGGAAGACTGCCTGAAACCGGCTCGACCGACAGGTCAGCCATCGGAGCGGCTTTGCGAATATCAAATCCGGTCAATTTTTTCATATTGTGAACACTTTTATCAGATTCAGACACATAGCCCGCAGCGTAAAGCCAGATTAATGTCCGTTTATCTTTCTTAAGATGGTCATACACTGCCATTCTGGATTTGTCTGTTTTAAAGCTTGTCGTAAAGACAAACACCTTGTACTGATCAATCAATTCCGGATGCCTGATCAAGTCCTCGAATATAATATAATCAAAGGTAACTCCACTGTTTGCCAGGCGACTAATTTGGCCGTAGTTGACAACCAGTTCAAACATATATTTTCTCTGATTGAGCGCTGTCCAGTAGAGCGAACCTTCATCCAGTACGACCAGTACGTCGTTATGAAAATTATTCTTGCGGTTGAGGTAGCTGCTCATCTGATTATTGTATGTCTTGACAATTGCGCCAATATCTGTGGCTACATCCTTCTGGAAAAATCCCCAGTGAATATCAAAAAAGTATAAGCCTTCGTTTTCGGCAATCATGACGCCAATCAATTTGCGGGCGCCGCTTTCCCACATTTTCAGGGATTCCATGCGCCCAAGCTTGCAGTTGTAAAGTTCCGAGCTGCGGTTACGCAGATATGTCCTGATATCGAATTCACCCACCACCATCTTGTTATTCAAAGCGTATGACTTCCACTCCATGCTAAAGCGGTAACTTTTTCCTGGATCACGTTCCGTGTAAGCAGGTTGCGGAGTAGTAATATCAAAAATATCAGAAGTCAGCAATTGGTCCATTGTCCAATTGCCACCGTTATACGATCCGCCGTGATTGCCCATCAGGTATTTCATGCCGAGCATTTTTTTCCCAAAAGAATTTTTTATGATGCGGGCATATTTCTCCTGCAGTTCAAACGGCGCGGTCTGACGAAAATAAGAGTAATCTACCGATTGCGTCTGAGTCCGCGGGTCGAGAAAACGTTCCTGGCTTTTGCTTTCAGTTTGTTCTGGATAGGATGCATTGTTGAGAGTTACCTTTGAATCATGCCACACTTTTTGCAGGTTTGCGTCAGTTTTATATTTTTTCCTCAGAAATTCCCGGAAGGCCTTCAAGGCGTGAGAGCTGAAATCACCATATGCCTGGGCGAACTGGTTGTCATGTCCTCCTGAAACCTGGAAGCCGATGACGCGTTTGTCGAGATTTTCTTTTTTCATCAGAGTCACCAGTTGCCGTATGCCGGTTTCCATATCCGCCTGAAATTTTGCCGAATAATAGGACGGCCACCAGGATTTGGCAGGATTTGGCAGGGAGTCTCCGAAGCCCTGTACTATATAATCATTTCCCCAGCCTTTCTGCCCCTGGCTGTTGAGCCAGGCTTCTCCGGGATTGTCGATGATATAATTCTTGTAAAATGACAGGTTGAAGTCAATGATAAAATAGGAGTCAGGACAAGACTTCATGTTCTCTTTAATAATGCGTATCGCATCAGAGAAATCGTATTCCCCTTTACCCCGGTACGCTCCTTTGAGTATGGAGAGGTTGCGACTGCCGGGCCTCACCGGGTTGTCTTCAATGCGTTTGTCCCCCATATAAACGGCAAACTCCTGCATTTTTACTCCATATGGGGTTACGAAGCCGCCGGCAATATTAAATGGAGAAACACCTCCTTCCTTAAATATTATAGGAGTAACCGGATTCCCGTCAAGACAGATTGCGGCAATAT
This sequence comes from Victivallaceae bacterium, assembly GCA_041674645.1. Taxonomy (GTDB): domain Bacteria; phylum Verrucomicrobiota; class Lentisphaeria; order Victivallales; family Victivallaceae; genus JBAYVM01. The sequence goes on from JBAYVM010000118.1 coordinate 2,000, forward strand.
TCTTAATCCGCCGCATTTCCGCAGTATGGACGGTGTCTTTCTCAAGCTTTTTCTGCAGTTCAGAATCGGAAATTGCCGGAGGCTTGGAAAAATCAGTACTAAGCGGATAGCGGCTATTCCACCGTTTGTCAGCGTTTTCGAAAGGCTCCACGCCAAGATCATCCCACCACACAGTTACCGGATCGCCGAAAATCACCATCTGCACAGTCAGAGCCCCGGTTTTTTCGGAAATTTTGCGACTAACAATTCTTTTCTGCCACTGGCCGTCAATGCAGTTGACCAGCCTCTGCTGGGTGTTAAACCCCTCCCATCTATCCAAACTTCTATCATAATTCAGGTCATCCGGTTTTTCGCTAAGGCGCACCATGCCGAGGGTAGTGTGATAGTCGGCATTGCGGGTATGATAAAACCCTTGGAACGCCAGTTTTTCACCGGCTTTGACCGGAATCGCTTTTTCGCAGAAGACAACTATATACCCCTTGCCATTTGTTTTGGCAATTTTCAAAGAATGTTTTCCGCTTTTAGCAAAAGAACTATCAAGTTCAACAGTGCCTTCCGCGCCGTCACACAGTTTATAACTCCAGCCGTCCAATTTACCGTTTTTTGAATTCTCAAAACTGCCGTTGAACATAAGATTATTCTGTTTGGGGGTTAACAAGTCGGCGCCGCGCACAAAATCATTATCCCAGCCGGAGACTTTGCTTACCGGTAAACTTTTATCTGGAATAAATGATGTCATATCTTTGTATTTCTCTTTGGCAGGAAGGATTGCACGAGCCGGAGGAACTGGTATATAGGAAATTGATGAGTCGATTTCCTTATCACTGAAAAAATCCAGTTTTTCGATGTAGAGTTTAGCGTTGTTTGAAGCTGCTTTCATTCCTATTACTAAATTCTGGATTATGGCTTTGTCAGCTAGAGAAATCTTTTTATCAAGCGCAATTATTACTTTATGCACTTCTCCTTCCTGGGAATTGTCGACTTCCAATTCTGAAGCAAGTAAAAGATAAAATTTTTGTTTGCCGCGCGTACTCATAAATATTATGTAACCGCCAGAGCGATGGTTGTCAATTCCCGTTGCCCGATACCAGATACGCAGGAAATTATATTTCCGTAAATCCACGCCGTCAGCATTGACTTGCCAACGGTATTCTTTACCTTGCTCCGGAACAGAAAATGACAACCCGGATTTGAACTTACTTACTGTCGCCTTGGCGGAAGGATCTTTCACCCAGCCGGGCAATCCGCGGTAATTTGCGGGGAGCGATTCCATCTCCCAGCCGACAGTGGTAACTGGAATATCTTGTGCCGTGGCGGTAAAAACCGTCAATGTAATGAGCGCTGCTGTCAAAAATCGTATCATCTGGAGTTCCTTTTCTGGACACCGGTTATTTATGCCGTGTGCCGGTTTTTTTTATTGAACGCAGAACGATGTAATTGGGTCAGCTACGGTTTTTTGCCCGCAACTGCCGTATATCATCTTTGGCGAATTGGTTTATTTAAGTCTATTGATTCTTCCAATACCAGAGAGAGTCATCACGTGGCCAGTCGCCTGAGTTTCCGCCCATTAAACCAAAAGTTCGGTCTTTTTTGTTTTCCACATGACCTTCAGTAAATACCATATTGAATGTCCTATTATGCCTGAAAATCGGAAGATAATCATTAGTAGGATAACCAGTATAATTACTGTGCCATGCGGAAAAATCTATGCGCAAGCTGTCAATTAACCAAATAAGTTGAGACGGTTTACGAATCTGAGAATTTTTGACATAAAGATAACCCGCAGGGTTGTAGGAACCATCAGCCATACGCCTTCCCCAGTGATAGTCAATGCCGTAGGAAACGTTGTCTTTTTTTATCGTATCAGATGGACAGATAAAATGTTTAGGTTTTTTTGTGGCAAACGAATTTGCGCCGGTGAGATCTAAACCGCTTATGGCATGATTCCACCAGTAATACGCCGGATAAGTGCGGTCCTGCTGCAAAGGAAAATATCCACTGTTATCATTACAATACATAGCTGTAGCCAGCCCCAATTGTTTTAAGTTATTTTTACACGCAGCGGTTTTGGCAGTTTCTCTTGCTTTATTCAACGCCGGCAGCAGCATTGCCGCCAAAATCGCGATTATCGCGATAACCACGAGGAGTTCGATGAGGGTGAAGTGCTTTGTAATCAACGACTTGCGACTTTCTTGTGTCTTTTTCATGATTCCTTTTCCTTTCTGCTTTTTAGTTTTTATTGGTGACACTTTGAGACGTTTAATCTGTGTTAATTCCTGCTTGTTTTTTGGTTTAGTTCCTTTTGGTTTATATTTTCAACAAAATTTACTGAGGGGCACAACTAATTACAGTCTCATCCCAATGTGGATACCGTTTATTGAAATTTGTTGTCCGAATGTGTAACGCCGGAAACACCGTTTCCTGACATACGGCTTTTTCCAAGGAATGTTTAACCAGTATTTTGGCCTGTCGTTCTATATCGTGTCTTATTGAAGAAATAGGGAGAGGAAAGCTATTAAGCATGTGGTCGTTATTAAAACCGTATAACAAAATACTCCGTAATGATTCATTGTCTTTTTCCATCAGATAGCCACCACCGCCAATAGCCAGTAAGTCGTTGGTATAAACAATGCCGCCGAGAGTTGGTATTTTATTTAACAACTCACGCGTTGTATTATATCCGATGTCATAAGTAACATGACGATAGTCTTCTATGCTGAATTCTATATTCGGAAATGTATAAACAAAATTAGAAATTACCTGTTCCCGCGATAATTCAGGAAAAACCTTATTCAGTCCATCAATACGGCTATTGTGAGGATTTGTAAGTTCTTTTTCCTGGCAAATCAGTTTGAAGTTGCTTCCAACATGTTCTTTTAAATGATTAAAAATCGCAACTGTTCCAAAATCTAAACCGTTATTTACACAACGTTTAAAGTTTCCAGAATTGCTGACATAAGAAAGATCATTTTTTTCCAGTTCTTTGATAATGTCTTCATGTCCAAATGGCGAACCTAGAAAGATGAAATGTTCCACTCCACGCCAGATTAAAACTTTTATTTTCGCCAGATTGCTGGCAGCATCATGCGTAAAAGTACCACAGTAGGCGGCATATCCCAAACGGTCAAATTCAGGAATCATCTGTAAAATAAGACTCAGAATGTACTCTTCATTATTCATTCGCGGCATGGAATTCATAATTGCCACGGTATGTGTTTTTTGCCCATGCATCAGCTTGTAACCGAAATTAGTACGGTAGCCTAACTTCTGAGCAATGTGCCGGACGCGCTGACGAGTTTCTTCTGAACTGTAGTTACAGGGTTTGTTGTTAAGAATCTCTGATACCGTAGCAAGCGCCAAGCCTGCTTCTTCAGCGACATCACGTAACCTGCAACTTTTGTTTTTTACTATACTCATTTTTAACGAAGTCCATTCATACGAAGTTAGTTCATTTGATGATTATAACCGGTTTTTAAAATTTTGTCAATAGATATTTAAAAATAAATTTTAAAATAAATAGGGTTTCGGTAATGGCTCAGTCTTTACGGCGAGCAGGTAAGGCGTTGCGCAACCAGCCGGTTGTTCTTTTGACGGAAGTACGAGCAATGGCGCAATATCGGTGTCAGGATTACGGGCAAGCATGTTAAGCGCTTTTTTAAGAGTGTCCTGTGGATTGAGTCCGCGAATTCTGGCAGTGTACAGGAATGTCATCAGTAATTCGTGAGTTGATGTCATGTAATCTGATACTTTTTGCAATAATGGTTTAAGCTCTGTGGAGAATGCGGCTATTTTTGAATCGTCAAGGAATTCCTTTTCTAAAGCGTTGAGATCTCACAGAAGGCGCACATAGCAGTACTGCCGGATAAGTCTTAAAGGATTATATTCCGGGTAGCAATTGATAATCAAGTTTATGTGCAACTTGCTCTTGCCGAAAAGAAACAGCTGACCGCCTGGGTTTTTCCAGTCAGTTCTATTTTTCCCGGGTATTCAAGAACATTTTCGGCATTCCTCCGACTTCCGCCTGAAAAGATTTGTTTGCAAAAATCAGCAGGGTAAATGCTTTTCCAGTTGAACCGTGAACGTAGCATGATAAAATATGTCAGGAGAATAAAATAATGACTGCAAAACTCAAGATGATATGGCGATGGTTCAATAATTGGCGGCATAGCGCTTTTCCTTTCCGGTTGACCGTGTTACTGATTCTGTTATTTTCGTGTTTGTTTGAACGGATGATAACGGAAAATCATTCTCCTTTGATTAATGAATTGGTTTGGATTGCCTGTCGCGCAATCCGCGACAGTAGTGAACCGTCAGTTCAGTCCGCGTACCTGCATTATTACCGGGCAAGAGAAAATCAACGTTTGCAAAACGAACTACGCGACCGGGTGAAAGCCGATGGATTACAACTCAATCCGAATGAACTTGCCGTTATCAACTCCATGCCGTCTAAGGCGGATAATAAAATATTGTTTGACATTGCCAAACGTCACGGAATTATTTCTGCCGGAGTCTCCAAACGCGAATATATGCGCAGTTTGTGGGCAGCTTCACTCGCTATGACCGCTATGGATTTTGATAAAGACTGGAACGAAGTTAAACAGATGATTTTCAGTACAGGAAAGCTCTTTGAATACAAACGCGATTGGCGAATTGGAATTAGAGGATTTTGTTTCTTTTTTGTGCAAATTTTACCGCTTCCACTGACTGTTACCGTGCCGTGGTTTGCTATTTGCTTGACGCTGGCGTTTGTTGCGGCTGGTAGTTACAAAAGCAAATGGCATAGCGCACTGGCGATTACGTTGGCAATATTATTGACATTGATGTGGGGTATTAATAAACTGATTGGTATAGCTAATAATATTTACTCAAAATATTTACTTTACGATGTCACTCCCTTGGCATACTTTTTGATTTTGTCGGTGATAATCGGAATTCTTGGAATCAGGCTCCGGCGTTGGACTGTTGAACACGGGAATGGCGATAAAATTTTAACTGGTTTGTGGTTTATTTGTGGTATGTTACTGATGTCTCAATTTATATTTAATCCAAGAGTTCAGTGGGGTTGGTTTTATAATTACACTGGGAATATTTTCTGTAACATTCCGTTACATTTTCTGGTATTACGTTTTATGGCAGGAGCAGTCATGACGATTTATGCGGTCAAATCATATTTCAAAATGCAGGCGACCGGTCGGGTTAAGCGTTTTAACATCTTGCCGGAGTTGTCATCTTATATTCTTTGGGGCATAACAGCTGCTTGGATTGGGTATCTGTTGACAATGGTTTACAGTTCTTTAGTGGACGCGTTTGTGATTGACACCTGGACGCTGAATATTGCAATTCCAGCGCTGCTGAAAAACTGTTCAGGACAGCAAATCATTAGTATTGGTATTGGAATAACAGCGTTTATTTCTAGCATTTTATTCGGACTGCTACTGGCTCGTTCATCCCTTAAAAAGCGCTTCTGGGAAATTAATATTTTCGTGCTTGTTTTGTTAATCGCTATTTTGACAATCTTGACATTTTTCATCTCATGTGGCGTGCAAAGATATAACTCGTACAATCAAGTCGGCGATTACATAAAAATCAAGCTGCTTTAAAATTAGTTAATTGTTGCTGGCGAATTTGCGGTCAATAATTACTTGATTTTTTCTGAGTCGAGTTTGCAACGCTGGTATATCGAGGCTGGAAAAGGTATTTTTGTTTTCTTGTTTAAGTGCGGCGGCGGCAGTTCCGGCCGCTTCGCCGGTTACTG
>JBAYVM010000119.1:0-7741 GCA_041674645.1 Victivallaceae bacterium
GGTCGGTAACCGCACGATAAACAAAATCATTTACTAATAGATCAAGCCGCATTCTCGAACTCATACCGAATACGGTTGCCAACCGGAGGCTGACGGTATTTTCCCGCTGTAACGCTATTTCCTCCGCTTCAACTTTTACCTTGCCATAAAGTGAAATTGGCCGCATCGGAGTTTGTTCGGTACAGAATTTACCTTTTTCTCCAACTCCATAACCGCTGTTGGTAATCGGAATAACTATCCGCTGAGCGTTGGAAATCGTTTCGGAAAGTGTTTCGATTGCGTCGCGGTTAATCGTTACCGCCCCAATCTGGTCGCGGTCGCAAAGCGGGGCGCCAACCAGAGCGGCCAGTGGAATAATTATATCTTTGTCCGCCGCCAGTCTGGCAATCGTTGCCTTATCCCGGCAATCTCCCCTGACCACGTTAAAGTTTTTCTGCCGGCAACACTCCGCCAGCGAATTTTGACCATACATGAAGCTGTCCAGTACGGTAACTTTATGTCCCTGCTTCAGCAACTCCGGCGTCAACACTGAACCCAGATAACCAGCTCCACCGGTAATGAGAATTTTGTAGTTCATATTTTGTTTGTCCTTGGGGTTATGGGTTGATGGGTTATGGGTTATGGGTTGATGGGGTAATAAGAAGTTGTTTTTGAAATTTAATAAAATTAAGAAGTTTTCTGCGTAATATTTCAATATTAGAAAGAATTGGTGAAGCGTTAGTGAATTTAAGTTTTTCAGCTATGATAATTTGCGTTTCCAGTTCAGCTAGTGAGGCAAGAGAAATATACAGGAAATGAATAAACTCTTTTTTCCCACCTCTTGCGGCTCCTTCTGCAATATTTGACGGAACTGAAATAGCCGAACGTTTCATCTGACTGGTTAAACCATAAATTTCTTCGTGTGGAAAATCTTTTGTAACCTCATAGATTGAAGTCACCAAATCTATTCCTTCCTTCCAAACTTCAAGATCCTTATGTGTTTTCATATATTTATTCCAATATTTTTACTCTGACACGGCTATTAGCTATATTCCAATCTTCACTCATTTTCACATCTTTTAATTCACGGCATTCAACTCATCTACCCGTCACCTCATAAACTCATCTACTCGTTAAGTATTTCACAAAGTATTTTAATGCGTTTTTCGCTCAAAGACGGATAATTGCCGATATAATAGCCGAAGAAATGAATGTGTTCGACTTCCGGATAGTCTTCCGGATTCAGTTCCGGCATTATCTTTTTCAAATATGGCTGACGAATTTGACTGCCGCCGCCGGAACTGCCACGCCGGAATTCTATTTTATGATTACGCATAACCGTTTCCAACCGGCCACGCAAAGCTTCATCTTTCTCTCTTAATACCAGTGGTAACGCGTAATTACAGGCTCCGTCCAACATAAATTCGGTAAAAAACCTGGTGGAGTCCAAATTATCTAGAAAAAATTTAAGATTGGAGCGGCGAATCGCGTTATTGGCGTCAAGTCGTTTCAACTGACTGCGTCCAAGCACTCCGCCGATTTCTGTTCCTCTAGCGTTAAACGCCGGGTAGGCAAAAATAAAATCTGGACTGAGTGAAGGATTTTCAACATTCCACTGCTCTTTCATTTTCGCATCAGTCATCTCCCGCGTCATGCCATGAGAGCGCAGCATCCTGATTGTTTGGTAAAATTCGGGGTCATTTGTGCAAACCATTCCACCTTCAATGGTGCTCATGTGGTGAGCAAAATAATAAGAAAAGTTTGACGCGAAACCGAAACTGCCAAGTTTTTTACCTTTGAACGTAGCGCCGTGCGATTCGCAAACATCTTCGATAAGCATTATGTTGCGACGTTTTAGTTCATCCAGTAAACGGTCAGTCAAACAGTTAAATCCCTGAACATAAGTAATAAAAACCGCGCGGGTATTCTCGTTGAGTTTAGCAATTATTTGCTCATCGTTCATGCCGAGATGGCGCGGGTCAATGTCAACAAATACCGGTTTGAATCCGCACCACAGCACGGATGAAATATCCGAAACCCAGGTGAGCGGAGGAACAATAATTTCCCCATCGCCGTAAATATATTTTATTGCCGCCATCGTCAGCAAATTGGCGGAAGCGCCGGAATTGACATACACGCTGTGTTTTACTCCAAGCCATTGTGACCATTCATCTTCAAATGCTTTTACTTCTGACGCCTGAGTTAATCTGGGCATGGTGTCAAGAAAAGCAATCAGAACATCCAAATCTTCACGGCTAATATTGTCCTCCATCAGCGGCAGACTGAAGTTTGTTATATCCATATTCATCAATATTTCCTTTATTTAACTGTTCGGCTGATAAACGATAATCTGCGATCCGTTAAAATCAAACTTGAACGGAACCTGCAACAAATCATTAAGCGCTTTCCTGACGCTCTCCCGTTTTTCTGGCGGAACAAAAAACAACATGAACCCGCCGCCGCCAGCGCCAAGAATTTTTCCTCCGAGCGCTCCGGCATGCAACGCCGCTTCATATTTCTGATCAATAAATTGACTGGAAACTCTGCTTGACAGCAATTTCTTCATCTGCCAGGTTTTATTCAACAACAATCCCAATTCATTCAATGAAAAACTTTCGTCAGCGACAACAGCAGCGGCCTGGTCGGTTATTTCTTTCATCGCATGTAAAGTGTCAATGTTGACCGGCATATTTTTTACCTGTTCCTCGGCAATTTCTGAAGAATACCTGGAAATCCCAGTATAAAACAACATCAAACTGTTCTCCAGTTCTGCCAGTCTGGCAGGCGAAACAATTATCGGATTTACGACAATCTCCCCGTTGCGGCAGAACTCTATCCGGTTAAAACCACCGTGCGCGGCAAATGTCTGATCCTGAGAGCCGACATTCTCTTTTATTAACTGCTGTTCGATAATTATCGCCTGGCGCGCCAGTTCCTCCTTGGAAATAATTTTCCCTTCCAGCGCATACATGCTGTTCAGCAATCCGACGGTAAATGCCGAACTGGAACCCATGCCGCTTCTGGCAGGAATATCCCCGTCGTGATGAATCGACACCCCGTAATCAATATTCAGATACTTTAAAATTTCTCTGGCTGCCGGGTGCTGAATTTCTTCAATGGATGAGACATTCTCTGATTTAGAATAGACAATCCGGTGCTTATGGCTGAAAAATGGCGGAAGTTTACGAACACTAAGATAACAATATTTATCTATTGTTGCGCCAATAACTCTGCCGCCATATTGCAAATAATACTCCGGATAATCCGTTCCACCCCCGAATAAAGATATCCGGTGCGGTGTCCTAGAAATAATCATTCTTTTATTCCCTTTCCATATAAAACAGAATACTCATTAAACTTGCAATATTTTCATTTGTTGCGCTTCCATCGCCAGATTTTGCGGTGGCTTTCGAATCATGTAACGCCGGTGCTCCTGCCTGAGATAAAGACTAAAGAATTAAACGCAAAGGTGCAAAGGGCGCAAAGAACAAGATTTTTAGCCACCAATCGCACGAATTTCACGAAAAAGGAAGAGTTTAACCACTAACCTACACTAACGAAATGTGCTGACGATTTATTTTACGCTGTAAAAATCAAATCCTCATCACGGATTGTTAAATTGATTACATATCATGCGGCGAATGAAATTTTCGCAGAAAATGAGATTCGCTGCATAAATCTTGTTAGTCACACCTTCGGCGGATAAATGTTCCCGTTAGTGTGAGTTAGTGGTGATGTCTTTGCCTTCTCCGCGTGAGACAGTCTTTTCGCCGGTTTAAGGCTAAACCTGGCACTACTTTCTCCTCGCGGAGCGAGGATGCTACACCAAATGGTCTCGACGGAGCGAGACCCTCCAGAATTAACTTTTCTCGCTTTTCTTGCTTGTCTCGCTTTCAACTTAAATCTTTCACACATTACCCTCATTACTACCTCTATAAAGAGGTGTTACCCTTACGCCAAAGAGCGCCTGGACCGCGACCTTCGCAAATCAGAGAACCTGCCTGCCTGCCTTGCTTAAGCACGGCACGAATCATGTCGTGGCTGACACCAGGACATTTAGATTCAATCTCACGCAGCGAAAAGGTTCCCCTGGTGGCATTGATTATACTGAGTATCAGTTCAGTTTTTGCACCTTTAGGAGAATGCATGCCCTCAAATCTAGATTCAAATTCTTTATAGACATTTTTAATCACAAAAAGCAGATAATTGATATAATACCATGGATTATGTGTTTGTTCATGCCAGTTTCTGGATGACAATTCCAAGGTTTCATAGTATTGTTCCTTGGTATCTTCAATTGCCTTTTCCACGCTGATATAACGTCCGGCCTCAAATCCGTGATGATATAACTCCAGTAACAACAGCAGCCGCGACACTCTCCCGTTGCCATCCCTAAACGGGTGAATGCAGAGGAAGTCCAGGTTAAAAGCCGCCAGTGCAATTAACGGCGGAACGCGCTGGTCACGATTCAACTCATGGTAGAATAAAAGCAATTTAGCGAGACAATCCGGGGTGTCGGCAGCCGATACTGTGCGAAAGCGGAGCCGCTGACGACCGTCGGCATAAGTTTCAATGATATCGCCGTCTTTGTCCTTCAATTTGCCAGCATCCCAGATTTCTCCGCGCGACAACTGGTGAAGCTCCAGTATCAACGCTTCGTCCAATGTCATCTTGCAGGCGTCGGCGTGAATCAAATCAAGCGCCTGGCGATAACCGCGAATTTCTTCCTCGTTGCGGTCTTTGAGGTTGTTATGTCCAAAAATCACAGTTCCGACACGTTTATCGTCAATCTGTACGCCTTCGATACGGTTGGAGGAGACCGCACTCTCAATCATCGCATGTTCCCGGATGACTTTGAGTTTTTGTGGCGACTGTTGAGCAAAAAGCTGTTGGCGACCTTTCATTTCAGCAATATCATTAAGCATCCATGCGGTTGCCAGCGGCAACTCCCGCAGTTCTCGTTGAAATTGGATAAAAGTATTCATTTAAGCCTTTTCTTTGTGTTCTTTTTAGTCGTAAGACTGTCGCCGGTTTAAGGCTAAACCTGGCGCGACTTTATCCTCGCAGAGCGAGGATGCTACACCAAACGGTCTCGCTTGTCTTGCTTGTCCACTTTCAAACTGTCGCCGGTTTAAGGCTAAACCTGGCGCGACTTTATCCTCGCAGAGCGAGGATGCTACACCAAACGGTCTCGACGGAGCGAGACCCTCCAAAATTAATTTTTCGTGCTTTTTCGTGTTTTTCGTGGTTAACTTCTTTTTTTTATCTTCGCAAGCGAGGACGATTTCACTTAATGGTTATCCCCAGTTGCCGGCAATACGCAATAAAATCTTCGAATCCTTTTTCTGCGATAAACTTCAATATTTCCATGTCAATATCCTGATATTGATGCACTACCACATTTCTGAAACCGGAGATGGCTTTCATTGCTTTCATAACACTTTTATCAATGAGTGAGGCATTGCAAAGCAGTTCAAACGCATTGGCGGCGCTTTGAGGAATGCCGAGATGTTTGATTGCGGCCAGATGTGTTGCCATATCTATTGCTGCCTGACAGGCTCTTTCGATATTAAGAATCATTGCGTCAACATGAGTAAAGTTGTCAAGTTCCGGACAGGCGCGATATTCCTGCTTTATTCTGGTTATGCAACGTTCAATAATGGCAGCTTTATTCAAAATCACTTCATCTGATTGCGTAGGCATCAATAACCTCCTTATTGTTTTCTCTAAGCTGAATGTACATAGATATGGCGGTGGCGTTACACAAGTTGTCAAAATACTCGTTTTTTGTAAAAAGCCGTTGCCCGTTCTCAATTACTTCCTTCGTGAAAATAAGATGTTCATTGGATATTATGCCAATATGCGTTTCCCGTTTAAGCAAAGATGACAGTTCTGCGGCTAATTGAAGCTTTTGGATAGAGTTCATTCTCGCGCCTGGCTTTAAAAGCAGCGCAATATCAATATCGCTGTCCGGTCGAAAATGTTCAGACACAACCGAACCGTAAACATAGGCCGAGATGATATCCTCAGATTTTTTAAGCAACCGGATGGCGGAATTGAATTTTATTCCATGCCAAGAGAATACAGCGCTGTTTATGTTCATCTTTTTTGAACTTCCATAATTTTAAATCCTGTAAATCATTCATCACAAAAGAATTAATATGTCGCAAATCATTCTTTATAAAAGGAGCGATTTGTGTTTTTTAATAAAACCGGTTAACTGTTTATTAATGTTCAGTTAGCCACGCCTCCGTCGGATAAATGTGAGTTAGTGGTGAAGTCTTGAAAGCTTTTTTAAACCACTAATTTTCACTAATCTAGCACTAATGGGAAGAAGTTAAGGGTTAAGGGTTAAGGGTGAAGGGCGAGTTCTTGCTTGTTTCGCTTGCACACTTTTTCCTCGCAGAGCGATGGCGCTACACCAACTTTTCGTGTTTTTCGTGGTGAAGTCTTGAAAGCTTTTTTAAACCACTAATTTTCACTAATCTAGCACTAATGGAGAGTGCTGACGATTTATTTTACGCGGTAAAATTAAATCCTCATCACGGATTGTTAAATTGATTACATATCATGCAGTGAATGAAAAATTCGGCATAGCCGCAAAGAAAAACTTTCTTATATTAGTGCAACATCAGTGTTTATTAGTGGTGCCTAAATAATATACCGTTCCCAATCCAATCGTTCTGACTGCCCGAAATTGATTAAGTATCCGACTTTTATATTTGTTATTTTCATATAATTCATAAGTTGCGCTCTATGTTCAGCATTAAGCTCTTTAACGGCTTTCAGTTCCGCGATGATACCACTATATACAAACAAATCAGGTACATAAACTTTTTCCAATTTATTCTGCTTATAATAAACATTCAATTTTCTTTTGGAATCAAATGGAATACTTCTGATTTTCAATTCCAACTCCAATGCTTGCTGATATATTTCCTCAAGCAGACCAAAGCCTAACTCATTATAGACTTCGAAGGCCGCCGCCATCAGATTATAACCCTGCTGTTTTAGCATAGTATTTTCAACCCTCTTTTTCACCACTAATCTGACACTTATTAGTGTTCCATTAGCGCTTATCAGTGGTTAATTTTTCCCTGAGATTTTAATTCCAGCAAACGACGTTCAACAGTTCTCCTTGGAACGTTCAACTGAGCTTGGATTTGTTTAGTATTTTTACCTGGATTATTTTGAATAAACTCAAACATTACACCGCCATTTACATCCTCGTTTCCCTCGCTATTAACAGGAAATAGCGTAACCTTGAAACAATGGGCAAATACTTCAAAAACCGGCTCGGCTGCCCGGAAAGCCATCATAATCTGACGAACCCGTTTTTCGTGCCTTTCGTGGTGATGTCTTGAAAGCTTTTTTAAACCACTAATTTTCACTAATCTAGCACTAATGGAGAGTGCTGACGATTTATTTTACGCGGTAAAATCAAATCCTCATCACGGATTGTTAAATTGATTACATACCATGCAGTGAATGAAATTTTGTTGCGGCTAGCCGCAAAGAACAAGTTTTTTAACACGTAACTCCTAACACGTAACACGTAATACTCTTCATTAGTGTCAATAAGTGGTTAAATTTCCCCTGTTTTTAGGATTCAAAATTCATAGCTGAACAATTCGTGGAAGGGCATGAATTTGACCGTGGTATTTTTAATTTTATATATTAATGCGATATTTTGCTAAGTCAATATCATGTTTTATTGGCATGTATGCTTTTTTGCGGGCGGTTGCGCCAAACGTTTTTGACA
>JBAYVM010000120.1:0-7720 GCA_041674645.1 Victivallaceae bacterium
AAAATTCTGAGTTGGGGAACGACTAGCTTGCCCTTCCAGGGTAAGCGAATTACCCTCCTATGGAGGGATTAAACAAAGCCCCGCCCTTTGGGTGGGGTTTTTTACTTAAAGCAAAAAAAGGACAGGCATTGGTTTTCGCGGTAATGGCCCGGATGATTATTCCTTATCTTGGCGATACGGTTCCGGGCTGGTTTCAGCCGGTTATTTCCATTCATGACGAAAAAGGTCGGGAGCTAAAATTTGAGGACGATTTTAATTGTTCACCTGATCCGTTAATGTTATTCAAAGCACCTGCGGATGGTGAGTATGAGTTGCAAATCAGAGACTCCATCTATCGTGGTCGTAAAGATTTTGTTTACCGTATCAAAGCAGGAGAATTTTCTTTTGTGACTAGTATTTTCCCGTTGGGCGCAAGAGCCGGTAAAACCACAACAATTCACCTGAGCGGATATAATCTGACAAACAAAGATTTGGACGTAACTATCCCGGCGGATCAAACTGATTATTACAGACTGGAAGGTATTAGTGATTCCGCTTTTAATCCGGTTTATCTGGCGGTCGATTCATTAACAGAAGTGTTTGATGAGGAAGACAATAACACCAAAGATAAAGCTCAAAATATCACGCTCGGTTCAATAATCAATGGACGGATAAACCGCCCGGGCGATGTCGATATATTTAAAATATCCGGTAAGGCTGGAGAAAAAGTGGTCTTTGAACTTGACGCAAGAAGTCTGGAATCTCCGCTTGACGCGCTTATGTTACTTTGCGACAGCAAAGGCAAGCAGATGTTTGCGACAGATGATACCAAACGGGTTAATATTGGACTAAATACGCATCAGGCTGATCCATATCAGATGTTTACACTGCCTGAAAATGGCGACTATTATTTATCTTTACGCGATGTCCAGAATCATGGCGGCAATGATTTTAGCTACAGATTGCGGATAAGTCAACCTCGACCGGATTTTAAAGTTTATGCAGGAGTGGCAAGTATCAATATCCGACGCTGGCAAACCGTAAAGGAGCCGGTCAGGATTGTCCGTAAAGATGGATTTGACGGCCCGATTGTCATTAAAGACAACAGTAAAAAGCCAGTATTCAATATCGTCGCCGACAAAATCAACGGGAATGAGGGGAATATTACTTTTCAGCTCATTGATTGCCGACCTGGAAAATCAGAACCGCCGTTTCCAGTACAGTTTGTCGGCGAGGCCAGAATCAATGAAAAAACCGTAACCCGCAAGCTTGTGCCGTGTGAAAACATGATGCAGGCTTTTATATATTATCACTGGGTTCCATATACAGAGCTTATGGCATACCCGAATCGAAGATAAAGGAAATATCCCATTATGCCGGTTAAACACTATAATTCAACATTTCTGTCTGAGAATGCGACCGATGAACTGTTCTTCGCATTAACATCTGCATGCGGTCCGGATTTCAAGTCGGAAGCGGCGGCGCTGCTGGAACAATATGCAATGGATTGTGCTATGCTGAAATGTTCAAATGAGACTGAAGTCTTTCTGCGTTTTCACCTGAGTGATATATCCAGACAGGCAGGCGTTTTGCGTGAGATAGTCGGAACACGCGACTCATTTGTTTCCTTTGTCGGGCAGGCTCCGCTGAATGGCGGCAGGATTGCCCTCGAAGCGTGGCATTTGCGTCCACCGGAATTTGAAAAATCCGTGATTGATTATAATGGTACTCATGAAGTTGATATTACATTCCAAAATTATGCGTTCCTTTATCATTGCTGTAGAACATTAAAAGCTGATAATAGCTCGAATCAAACATTAGAGGAATTTACCGCGCTCGAAAATGCTTTAAAAAAACGCGGTGGAAATATCGCGGAAAATTGTTTACGCACCTGGATTTATTGTCGTGATGTCGATAATAATTATGCCGGATTGGTTAAATCAAGACGTGAACTCTTTGAACAATACGGGCTGAATGAAAATACTCATTACATCAGCAGCACCGGAATTGAGGGACAATACGAAGAGTGCCATCGTTTGATTGGTATGGATTCTTATTGCATCTTCGGATTGGAAACAGAACAGATTGAGTATATGCACGCGCTCGATTTTCTTTCACCAAGCAAAACATACGGAGTAACTTTTGAACGTGGAACCAGAATTATCTTTGGTGACCGTTCGCATTACTATATTTCCGGCACCGCCAGTATTGATAAAAATAGCGAAATAGTCCATCCGGGTGATGTCTCAGCACAAACTGATCGTACCATTGAAAATATCAGCGCATTATTGAATAATCATAATGCCGACTTAAATGACTTAAAAATAGCGGTAGTTTATCTGCGTGATGCCAACGACGCATCTTTAGTTGAAGAACGCTTGCAGTATCTGCTCCCCGATAGTCTTCCCAGAATAATGGTCAAAGCTCCTATATGTCGTCCCGGCTGGCTCGTGGAAATCGACGCCATCTGCATAAACAATCGCGGCAATCCGAAATATAAGAAGTTTGTTTAATTCAACCAAACTTATTTGCCGGAACTTTTATCACTTAAGAATTGACAAAAGCTGCCATTCCAAAGTTGACAATGACTGCGGCGAAGAGTTTTACGGAACATTTATCGTTCCTTTTGATTTTATTTGTGTTTGTGCTTGTGCTTGATTTTAAGATTTAAGGAATTAAAATTAGTTTCTTTTTTTTGGTTTTGTAAATTACACTAGAAAGTTTTTAATGTATATATCAGAAAATGTTTTAAGTTTCGTAAAACAGAAAAAAATACAATGGCTGTTGTTGACGATGTTTGCAGTCATTGTCTTTTTTGTCAATATCGGTTCTGACGGGATTTATGCCGCGCAGGAAAGTCGGGCGGCGATTGTCGCTCAGAATATGATTAGCTCCGGCAACATTCTGCATGTCGCAATTAAAGGCGAACCGGCAACAGAAAAACCTATCCTCTGCTACTGGTTTTACGCCATTTCCGGACGGATTTTCGGCGTCAATGAATTCAGCGTCCGGCTGCCCTCGGTAATCGCCGCAGTCGCTTCAGTCCTAATGGCCTGCTGGCTGGGAAGCAGGATATACGGCGCTGCCACCGGGTTTATTTCCGGTTACATTCTAGCGTCAATGATTGGCTTCATCAACCTTGGACGACTGGCTAGAATTGACATTGTGCTTTGTGCGTTTTTCACTGCGGCAATGCTGTTTCTCTACACCGGTTACTTTGAGAAACGGAAAGCCAACTGGCATCTCTACTTGTTTTATATCACGCTCGGGCTCAGCGTATTGTTGAAAGGTCCGGTAACCGTAGTGCTGGCAGCGCTTGTCGTTCTCTGCATGGCATTCAAAGACAGAAACCTGAAAATGTTGTGGGAACTTAAACCGGTCAGCGGTTTCATCATTGGTTCCATTATCACGATTCCCTGGTTCACCTATGAAACCTGCCGCACTCATGGCGATTTTGCGCTAGATTTTTTCATCAACCAGAATATCCGCCGTTTCACTGGAATTGACATGAGCTATTGTGACGGAAAACGCAAAACATTTTTCTATTATTTTCCGAAATTCTTTGCCAACGCCCTGCCCTGGTCGTTACTGGTTCCATTCTGTCTCTATATCCAATGATACTATTGAAACGCAAGTAAGAAGCTGCTCCAAAATGCGCAGTCTATTGCCTTGAAACTGATTTTTACGTTTGTATAAAAACCAGTTTCTCAAAAATAGCAATCAAGCAGTAGCGCCGCAATCATGGTTGTTGGCGCTACTGAAATTGATTAATAGTGCAAAACTACCATCTGGTGACAGGAGAATTTATCTACTTTGAATGAGCAGCGTCCGTTTTTGTTTTCAAACGGCAATTCTTCGCCCTGCGGTTCCAGTGTTGCTTTTTTAATCGGCTTGGCGGTACTTACAGAACAATCCACGTCGTGTAATGGAATCAAATCTTCAATCACTTCAATTCCGCCAACAATTTCAAGCGCGCCTTCCTGCTGGAAATTAAAATCGCCGCCGCGTTTAACCGGACTGCCGGACAGCAGGTGAACAATATAACGTTTTTCTGCTGGTTGTTCTGTCAAAGTAACTCTGGCAATTGACGGCAGATTGGTTTCAACCAGCGGTTTCCCGAGCAATGTTTTCAGCGCTTTTATTACGAACTGGCGGTAAGCAACTGCGCCGACTTGACGGTAAATGGTAAATACTTCATGCGGAAGATAAACGATATTGCCATTAATTACGCCGCAATCAAATTCCGAAGCCTCCGGCAGATTCGGGGTGTGGCGATGTGAACAGAAATGACGAAAATCGCGATTAAAATAAGTCTCATAAATTTTGCCTAAAGATTTGCCGCTGTCAACTTTTATGTTCTGACTTTTTCCGTACATCACAAATGGAGAATTACAGAAGTCAGGAGCAAAATCCGCCACCGGTTTAATATAGTTCGGAACAAAAGCATTTTCGCCGGAATATTTTGCGCCAATATCGAACAGAAAAGAGCTCTTGTCACTGTTCAGTCCGCTGGAACCGGACAGAAAAAGCTTTCCGCCACCGGTCAGGAACGCATCCAATTTAGTTTTCAGTTCGTCATTAATTGCAATATTATCCGGCAGAATCAACAATTTATAATCGAAAAAGTTCATTGACGGAGCAATTACATCGAACGGAATATGAGCTTCCAACAGCATCCGCCCTGCCCCGAGGTCACCGCTGTTGTCATGTTTACGCCCGTCATAGATAAAAAACGCCTCCTGCGGGATAATCGCCACTTCCGCCAGGCCAATTGCACCTCTGCACCATGGTTCTTTCTGTTCAACTTCGCGGTAGGCGCTGCCAATAATGCCGTAAGTGCTTTCGTCGAGTTTACCGCAAGGATGCAGTTGATCGCCAATACTGCATTTGGCGCCGAATGCCAGCATTGCCGCGCATTCATAACGCAACGCATCAGGATGTTTGAAGCCGCCAAATTCACCCCAGCAAATATGAAATTTGCCGGTCATGCCTAGAAAATCCCAACCGGTTTTTCTGGCGAAGGCCGCAGTCTGCGGAAAATGATCATAGCCCCAGCCGCCGGTCGGCAATGATTCCAGTTCAAGATGACTGAAATATTTAAGCCGATCCATCCAAGCCGGACCGAAATGACCGCTATTGTGCAAAATCCGCGTCGCCGAGTCTTTGCTTTTTGCCGCCGCCGTCGTGCGTTGATAATACTTTTCCAGCACTTTCAGAGAATAAATATTCCGGTCAGCATCTTTCGACGGATCAAATCCTTCAGCCAACATTCCTTTCATACAAGCAGGACAACAGCACGCCCCCTGGGCAATAATGTCAAGAAAAATACCGTCACCGTCCGGAAAGAGCGTAACCGTTTCCTCAATCAAACGGCAAAGATGATCCAAATACGGAGTATTGAAACAGAGTTTATGAAATCCCGGAGTCAGCGGATTGGTTGTCCAGCCGGCATATTTGCCTTCAAAAGTAATTTCGCGCCATTCCGGATTACGCGCAGAAGCAACATTATTGATTCCGGCGGTAAGATAAATTGGCGTTTTTACGCCGATTTCATGGGATGCGTCAATTTGCGCCCGCAACAAGTCAAAATCCAAATGCGGGTGCATTGTTCCAACTTCAGTCGGATGATAGCTCCAACCATGATGACACAATGAAAAACAAGTAATCGAATCTACCGCCGCATCTTTCAATGTTTTCTGCCATTGTTGCTTGTTAAATTTTTTGCCAATCTCCGGAATATCCCCCGAAGTATGGAAATCCAAATGTATCTGCCGGAATCTCATAGTGTCGCTCATAATTAAATCCTTTTACATATTTTGTTTAAAATACACATAAAACATAAATACATTATTACATAAATTTTATCACATAAAATTAAAATACACATTTTTTATTTTTTTGCAAGATAACAATCAAGCTAATATAAATCCAGTTTTACCGGTTTCGTTGAACGTTGGCAAGCTGAATATAAAAACTGTTCTCAGTTTTAGTAAAAAAGAGATTGCTTTGTAAGGTTACTGAAAGTATTTTACAAAGCAGATGAAAAACAAAAGAGGATTTTATAATTATGAGCAGTTCAAAATCAAGTAATGTCGTTTACTTCGGAATCGCAATCATTATTGCCGCTATTTGCTTTCTGACGATTTATTTCAGCGGACATAAGAAAGTTGAAACTTCCTATATAACAAAAAAATCAGAAGCTGTTACAATCGTCTCGCCTGACCAAGCTTTGGAAATGTTAAAAGCCGGAAACCAACGATTTACAACAACAACTCAACGCAATGTTTCAGCAATAGATAAAAATGCAAATATAAAACTGCTTTCGGGACAAGCGCCGTTTGCCACAATTCTTGCGTGCTCAGATTCCCGTTTTCCACCGGAAACTTTTTTTAACGCCGGTATCGGACAACTTTTTGTGGTGCGCAATGCCGGAAATCAGTTATCCACCGACGCTCTCGGCAGCATTGAATACGCTTCACTCCAATTAACCAGCCGATTGATTGTAGTTATGGGACACCAAGCCTGCGGCGCCGTTTCAGCGGCGGAAAAATTTATCCGTCAGCCAGGGCCAGGCGAAACGCCGGCACTGAATTCCATTGTTTGCAACTTAATTCCAGTGGTGTTGATTGCGGGCAAAAAAAATGCCAATATCAGCAAAGAAAAACTGATTACCGCCGCCATCCGGGAAAATGTCCGATTGGGCTGCCGTTTAATTTTACAAAGCAGTGAGCCGTTGAGAAAAATGGAAGCCGCCGGCGAGCTGAAAGTTATTGGCGCTTACGCTGATCTCGAAACCGGCAAAGTCGAGTTTTTCCAACCGTAGGCAAAACAGAAAAATCAGAAAAATGAGTAAAAAAAGAATACCTCGGCTCCTGACACCACCGCAAGGATGGGAGAAGGAATTCCGAGGTCTACATCTATAAGATAGGTTTTATCATACAAATATGCAAGAAGTCTTTCACAAAAACATAAACTAAAGCATATCAGCAGAGCGTCTTGAGGCATATTGCAAAGACGGGGCGGATGAATGCACCACATTTGCCCGTTATCTGTGGAATATGGCTATATGCGAAAGCTTGTATTCTCCGTTGCAGATGGCTGAAGTTGCCTTACGTAATGCAATACATAATGCGTTGTCACTTTATTACGGAACAACCGCATAGTATGAAACTGCGCCATTAATAAACTATGCCGAAGATGAAATTGTCAAAGCAAAAGCTAAAATTTTACAGCACAAGAAAGTATTCACAGCAGAATAGTACTTGCTCGTTTTACTGCAATATATGATTCTGGGATAGAGCCTTGGAAAGAAAAAATTCAATCACATTGGCCTAAAAAAGACTAACTCATAAGTTCAGGAAGAAAATGAAAAATATATTATGTCTGGTGATTGTCGCATTGTTCTGTCTGGTTGGATGCCAGACAGAAAAACCAGCTGTTATCGTGCCAAAATCAAATCCTGATCCAGTTGATTTTGTCTGGATAAAAAGTTCGTAAGTAATCAAACTGGCTACAGTAGATGTATATTTTCACGGCACAACCGAAGGCAAGTATGTCGGCAATGAACAATGGACGGGACAAATAACCGGGAATATATTTTTCAGGCCCAAACATAATAAATGCTTAACTGATGGATTATTTATTGAAAATTGCACCGTTCAGGTAAATGAAGATTCCAGCATAAAGATTATAACTCCGGAAACAGTTTTTTTTGACAACAAAAAAATCACCTTCGAAAATG
>JBAYVM010000121.1:0-7658 GCA_041674645.1 Victivallaceae bacterium
TTGTTCCCCACCGCCAAAAGAGATTCCGCGCCTGTTGCTATTTCTGACTGAACTGAAAAACAACGGCAGAATATCAACTGCGGTGTTCAAGAAAGTTATGGGTGAAAATGCGATTCGGTTACTGGGATTATAAAGGAAAAATATTTATTGCAAATTTTCATTTGAAATGCATAACTTGATTGCATTATTTGTCTTGAAGCATTATATTCATCTTTGTTAAATTAATTAACAAATGAGCGTAAAAACGCCAATTTATTTGTTGCTGGATAGTTTTATTTTCTGAAGTTATGATAAAATCAATTTAATTATTTGGAGAATGCTATGAAAAAAGAAGCCGGGTTTATTGAGAAAATTGTCATGCAGCACACGGAAAAACTTACTCACTGGTATGAACTCTTGAGAGAAATCATGCCGGATTACTTTTTCAAAACTTTTTCGACGCAACATATTGAAGATATTCTGCCGTTGCTGTTCAATATTGAAAATGAGACCGGAATTCAGCGGATTGAACGGGAAGACAGCATTACCTTAATTTATCTCAAAAGTGAGACCAATAATCTGCTTGCGACCAGCAGAATGATGCGCAGTTACAATATTTCCGATGCTCTGGTGCATGAGTCCAAACAAAAAATAGTAGTTAACAATACTCCCCGCATTCTAGTCGTAGAACATTTTACCCTGACCTCACGCGCTCCGATGGCTGGCGAACCGTTATTCAGCTTTAAAGAACTTTCTGCGGAATACAAGAAAAAGTTTAATAAGCTTCCGGCTGAACTTAAAGAGCTCTACAGCCGGATAAACTGGCTTAGTGTAGCGGATTTGAATTGCGAGCGACTGGTTGACCGTTTAAAATGGGCGCTGGAAACTCAAGATAAAGATTATTTGAATGTCGGCATTGACAAGACGGGGCCGCATGAACTCCGGCTTACTCTGGCACGTTCCAGCGCCGCACAACGCGGAGGGTTTTACTATAAAATTATTGAAGCGTTGAATCTGACCGGATTCAATATTGAACGCGCTTATTTTCGGGACATGACTCGTCAGGATAATCCGCATGATTTCAATCGCATGCCGGTAACGATTGGCACGCTTTATCTGACTTCGGACAGAGGAGTGTCGGTCAATTCAAAAAACGTGGAAGAGATGCTGCGTGAACTGAAAGTGTTGAACTGGACGGACATTCTGGATGTATTTCACCGGGAACTGGTTACCCGGCAGGGATTCTCTATAAATGACACCAATTTGGTGCGCGCTGCGGCTGAATTTGTTCACGCGCAGCTGTCTTTTGTCGATAAAAACGCCTACAACCATCAGGATATTTTTCGGTTTATGGCAATCTATCCCGCTATTCTGCAGGAGATGATTAATTATTTTAAAATTAAATTTGATCCTGCCGCGGCTCATAATGACAAGAAAGAAAATGCTACCGTCCACCGGATTGAAAAAGCAATCAGTGACATTAATACCGGAATGTATGAGAAAGACACACTGGTTAAGACCATTTTCAGAAGCGTGTTGAATTTTTTCATTAATATTCGTAAAACCAATTTTTATGTTGAAAATAAAGCCAGTTTGGCTTTCCGCATGGACCCGGCGTTTATGACTCATTATGAAGCAATTACGGAAAATTATCAGAGCGCTTTTCCTAAAGACCGGCCATTTGGCGTGTTCTACTTTTTCCGGGATAACGCCATCGGTTTTCAAGTTCGTTTTGCCGATATTGCGCGCGGTGGCTGGCGTACTGTAGTTCCGAAAAACAGCGCGAATGAATTAGAAAATCGCGACAATTACGAATTTGCCAAAGACGAGATTTTCCGGGAAGTGTTCATTCTGGCGCATACCCAGCACATGAAGAATAAAGACATTTACGAGGGTGGCTCAAAAATGATCACTCTGCTCAATCTTGACGAGTCACGGGAATTCGAGTCTACGCTGTTTGAGGCTCAACGTGCTATTTGTGCCGCGTTTGTTTCACTGATTAATTACGATGCGAAAAATAAACTTCGCGATAGCAATATCGTTGACTATCTGGGACAAAAAGAGATTATCGAAATCGGTCCGGACGAAAATATGTTCGACATTATGATTGAATGGATGAGTTCTTTTGCGGAGCAGACCGGTTACACTCTTGGAGCCGGGCTCATTTCAGGAAAGCATGACCGCGGAATCAACCATAAAGAGTTTGGCGTTACTTCTTTCGGCGTTCACCAGTTTCTGTTGCGCACCTTGCAGGAGTTGAATATAAACCCGTTAAAAGACGAGTTCTCAATTAAAATTTCCGGAGGGCCGTTCGGCGATGTTGCCGGCAATGAAATGCGCTTACTATTGCGTAAAGAAGACGGGAAATACCTTTATCCAAATCTGAAAATTGTTGCGATTACTGACGGACCAGTGGCTTTGTATGATCCGGCAGGTATCAATCGCGATGAACTTGCCACAATTGTCCTGAAGAAAAATCTGGATGCATTTAATCCGGAAAAGCTTCAAGGAGAAAATGCCTGTATGGTGTTCAGTAAGCCGTTGCAGGTAAATGGATTGGAGCGGCATCGCATGGTCGTTTGCAAAAACGGCAGAATCCAGGAGAAGAATATTTCCCGCGATGAGTTTATGAAAATATTCCAGAATAACATCTATAATTATGCGGACGTATTCATCCCGTGTGGCGGACGCCCGTCAACGATTAACAGTTCCAACTGGCAGAACTATTCGCCAGAAGGCAAAAACAGTTCGCTGGCCATTGTTGAAGGCGCCAACTCTTTTATTACTCCGGATGCCAGAGAAAAGCTTCAGGATGTTGGAGTGTTAATCGTCAAAGACGCTTCCGCCAACAAGTGCGGAGTTATCACTTCTTCCTATGAAATTCTCAGTGGACTGATTCTCGATGAGCAAGAATTTGTCGCCGCCAAAAAAGAGTTGGTGGTGGAAATTATGAACAAGCTCAGGAATCATGCCTGCCGGGAAGCGGAATGGCTGTTTACTCAGTTCAAAGTCAGCGGCAGAAAAATGACCGAGCTGACCGAACTGCTCAGTCGGCAGATTAACGCGAAAAACACCGACATTTCCACTTATCTGGACAAACATCCGGAATTGATTCAGGATAAAATTATTCTGGAACATCTGCCACAAATTTTTCAGGAAAAATATAGTAACCGGTTAAACCGGATTCCGACGGAATATAAGAAAGCGATTGTCGCGGTTGAACTCGCGACTAGAATTGTTTATCGTCAGTCAGACAGCCTGGATCAGGAAATAAAATCTGTGCTTTAACTATTGACTTCATTCAAAATAACCGGTGACGACAGAAGGCAAACTTCTGCGAATGCCGGTTATTTTTTTATAAAGAAAAACCAGAATGCGGCAATGATGATGATTGTCCCGGCAATTACCGCGATTAATGGGATTATACTGGGTTTTTTATCTGCGTTGAATACTTTCGGGGGAAGCGCTACAGGCTGTTTGACCTCTTGCGCAATGATTTCCGGTGACGGTTCTATCACTTCAGGCTCTGGCTTGCTGTATCCGCCGGTGGCATGAACAAGCGCGATTTCGGTTGGAGTCATGCGGATTGTTGCTTCGCGGTCATCTGCCTGCAAGATAGCATCAATTTCTTTCGGGAGTGAAGTTGTTCTACTTTTGCTTCCGGTTTTCAAGTTGATAGACGCATCGGTCTTTGATGGGTTAATGGCAATAACAGGTGTGTTCCTGGTTTTTGTCTTTGGCTTGCCCAGCGGATAACGTCCGGTGAGAACCGCATCAATATCGCTGATGACATAATCCCAGTTTGAATGACGCTCCTCCTTGTTTTTCGCCATCATAATTTTAATTAAAGTTGCGCACTGCGGAGACAGTCGGCTGTTATGTTCAAGCGGTTCAGGAACCGGAGCTTTAACATGTTGACGAATTATCTCTTTTACCGATTCGCCGTGATATGGAACAACTCCAGTCACCAGGTGATATAAGGTGGCTCCGAGCGAGTAGATGTCTGAACGAAAATCTATTTTCGGGTCGGCGGTGGCTTGCTCCGGGCTGATATAGTCCGGTGTTCCGACAATCATATCGGAAGAGGTTTGCATGGTTTCAGATTCTCTCATGCTTTTGGAAATACCCATGTCCATCAAACGCGGTTCCCCGTGTTTATCAATCATGATATTTCCCGGCTTGACGTCACGATGCAGCATTCCATGTTCATCCCAGGCGTATTTCAAAGCGCCGGCTATGCAACGAACGATTTTAAGCGCTTCACGTTCAGGAATATGCCCTTCCAGCTTTAATTTATGAATGAGTTCAATTCCATCAATAAAGGATGTTGCCAGGTAATAATAATCTCCGACATGACCGGCAATATAAGCGGTAATAATGTTCTGGTGTTCAAGTTTTCCCGCCATCCTGGCTTCAGCCAGAAAGCGGCTGACGAAGTTACTGTCATTGGTCAGGTTCGGGTTGAGTATTTTTAACGCAATCAGCCGGTTCATGGAAATTTGGTGCGCCAGCCAAACTTCACCCATACCGCCGGCGCCGATTTTTTCGGACAGAATGAAATCTCCGATTTCCAGACCTTCGCACAACCCGGGAATTGGCACTTCAATCTCTTTTGAGCAGCTCATACATTCAATTTTGGAGCCGCACAGCTCTGATACCGCCCGAATTTCATGTCCGCATTCCGGACAATTAAAAATAATATCGTAACTCATTATCTGGCCTGGTTAAATCTTTTCTCTACTTGTGTTATTCGGAATTTAACACATTTTATTGAAAATGAAAGTTATTTTTGCCTCAAATTTGACAACTGTTTGCAATTTTTCCGTTTGATTCAAACATTACGCCTTCAAAAATCAGAAGTTGCCGTTTTAATTCTGTTTCTCCAGAACTGTTATTGACACCCATGAACCCCCCGCAACGCAAATCACTCCTTACCACCCGGTGACACGGGAAAAACAGCGGGAACGGATTGTTGCGCATCACGCTTCCGACTGTTCTGGCCGCTCCTGGATGTCCGCAAAGTTCAGCCAGCCTGCCGTAAGTTATCACTTTTCCGCGTGGAACCTGCTGACGCAAAGTTTCCAGCGTCTGTCTGGCAAAACCGGAAAGTCCGCTCAAATCCAGCGCGTCAAGCGGTAACTCGACTTGCTTTCCATTCAAATACTGTTCCGACAAACGTAATATTTTCTCCAGCTGCTGATTCCGGGTTTTGCCGTTTTTGCCCGGAACCAGTTTGACCATGACAAGTTTATCCGGCCATTTTGAAGATTGCCGCAGTTCCACTGTCCAAAGATTGTTTGGGGAAGTCGTTCGCATTTTCTGAATGCCTTTTTTTAAATGCCACTTGATATTATATCGCTTACTGATTAATTATAAAATCCCGGCAACAAAAATAATCGTGATTTGAGAAATATGCTGAACTGGTTGAAAATTAAAAATCTGGCTTTGATTGAGGAAGCTGACGTTGAATTCGGAAACGGCTTCAACGTTATTACCGGCGAAACTGGCGCAGGGAAATCCATTCTCCTGAGCACCATTTCGTTGTTGCTTGGCGAACGCGCGGACAAAGGCATCATCCGCACCGGCGCGGAACGTTGCGAAATCAGCGCCGGAATCGGCATTACAGCCCAAGTCGCCGCTATCCTGGAGCCCGCCTTGAAAAACTCCGAAATCTCGTTCAACTCCGACTGTCCGGAAATCCAACTGCGCCGGGTGATTACTAAAACTCAAACTAGAAATTTTATCAACGATACTCCAGTAACGCTCCAAACGCTGGAAAATATTGGCAATTATCTGGTGGATATTCACGCCGCCAATGAGCATCAATCGTTGCTCAGCCGTTCCCGTCAGCTTGAAATCCTTGACCGCTACGCCGGACTGGAAACGCAAGTCGCCGGATGCGGGGCGCTGTGTGAAAAAATTCGCAACCTGCGGCAGGAACGCGATTTGGCATTCGCGGAAATGCCTTCCGCAGTAGAGGCGGAACATCTGCACCTGATTATTAACGAAATCGAAAAAGTAAATCCGGAACCCGGAGAAGACGAGAAACTCAACTCCCGCCATCAACTCGCGGCGAATGCTAAAACTATCATGGAACTCGCCGGACAGTCAGTGCAAATGCTCAATGAATCTGAAGATTCGATTGCCGACCGGCTGGCTCAAGTACATCGGAATATTCAAGAACTCTGCCGTATTGATGCCGCAAAAGCGGAAACGCTCGTTCAAAGCTGTGACCGCATCAACGAAATGACGCGAGAACTGGCGTATGACCTCGAAGATTTCAGTAGCAAAGTGGAACTCGACGAACAGGAGTTCAGCGAACTCGAAGCCCGGCTCAGTTCTCTGCAAACCTTGAAACGCCGCTACGGCCCCGGACTGGAAAATGTGTTAATCGCGTTGACGCATTCCCGCGAACGCCTCGAAGTTTACCGTAACGCGGAAAAACTCAGAATTGAATACGCCGCCAAAGAACGCGAACTGCTTGGACAATTGAAAAGTAAAGCGGAAGAACTGTCGTCAAACCGCCGGACTGCCGCCGGAAAAATGGCGGTAAAAGTCAAAGAGAAACTTAAAACGCTGGGTTTTCTGCAATGCGCAATCGAAATCGGTTTTTCTCAAGTTGAACCCGGCGAACGCGGAATGGACCGGATCGATTTTCTCTTCTCTGCCAATCCCGGCGAAACGCTTCAACCGCTCCGCAGCATTGCCAGCAGCGGCGAAATTTCACGGGTGATGCTGGCGCTGAAAACCGTACTGGCGGATGCCGATGCTGTTCCCGTTCTCATCTTTGATGAAATTGACGTTAATATCGGCGGCGAAACTGCCAATCAGGTCGGGCTGGAACTGAAGTCTCTGGCAAAATCCCGTCAAGTGCTTTGTATTTCACATCTGCCTCAGGTCGCCGCGTGCGGAGACTTCCATTTCACCGTATCAAAATGCGTGACCGATAACCGCACAGTTTCGACAATAACTCCACTGTTCGAGGGAAAACGCACCACTGAAATCGCCCGCATGCTGGGTGGCGGCAAAGCCGCTACTGCCCACGCCGAAGACTTGCTCGGACATCACAAGGGATGTAGCCAAAATGAATAGCGGCGTGATGAGCAAGGAATACAAACAACTGGTGAAAGCATTTGTTACATATACTTTTGGTTTTTGGCATATTCAATGATTCTTCTTGAAATTATATTCTCCAATCCAGACACTCAATGTAGAACTTTATTCGTCAGCGGAGGTATTGGCATGTTGGCTGGCGGGGCATTAATCGTGGTGGTGGCTGCCGCTTGTGCCGTTCCATTCTATATTTGGTCTGCTGTTAAGTCTGCCATTTTGAAAGAAAAATTTCAATTGGATAATTTTTATAAATACTCGTTTTTTGCAGGTTTTGTCAATCCTTTTCTCTTATTTGCTTCCATGGCATGGTTGGCGCGGTTAAATGTTCCCAATTATTTTTTCATGATATGTCTGGTAGTAATTCCCGTAATTTCTGCGGAGATGGCTGTGAGGTTGAGCATGATAATTCATCATAATGGCACTACTGCTAATTCAACTCCGGTCGCCAATTCATCGCGAAACAGCTAAACTAAAGCTTGTGTGACACGTCAATTTCGGCAAATACGGCGTTGTTGAGGTTCAATTTCAGCTGGAAACTTAAAAATTATTCAAAAAAAAAGGGCAAA
>JBAYVM010000122.1:0-7655 GCA_041674645.1 Victivallaceae bacterium
AGGTGGATTCACCCGATAACCAAGCACAGCTTCCGGTAAATCGACTTTTTTCAAGCTGACAACATTCTCCTCATTGCGATTCGCCTGCGACAACGGAAAATTACCTGCAATAACAAAAATTTCATCGTGCCCGACATAAGAGCCAAACTTATTGCCGATGCCTGAACCGTAAGTGCGCACCATGACATAACGGCCTTTAACTTTCAGATTATCCACCCCGTAACGCTTCACGCCTGCGGCAAATTTTTTCTTTATATCCAGTTGATCTTTAATAGAATAATCATCAAATGTATTATCAAATTCGCCAACCTTGTAAAATTTCACTCCGTCATCGCTGACAAAATACTCCTCTTTCCGCGGGAAACATATTCCTGCGTTTGGACGCGCTCCGTGTCGGGTGAAAATTCCGGATACTGGCATTTCCTGCCCCAGGTCAACAATCACATCAACATTGGTTGTCCCGGTAAAATTGGCGCATTTAGGAGAAACCCAGAAAGACCCGCTGGTTCCTTTTTCAATCACGCCATCAGTAAGAATTTTTTCATAATCCGGCAGAGTTTTCAGTGACTTCTGCCATACTTTTGTCGACGGAATACTGGTCGTATAGCTTTTCCCTAAAGCAATATTCTTTCCAGCCGGGATACCATAATCAGCGCCTATCGCCGACAGCAAAGCAACGTATTCAATAATAACGAATGTCAGACTAATCGAAAGTAAATTCTTCATATATGTTTCCCTTGTAAACTTGGTTATATTTGCAGATAAAATGAGATATTACAAAATTCTCAATATCTATGAAATAAATTTGTAACTAAAACTCTTTCTTCAGATTCCTTTGATAAATCTGTTTACAATACGATATGCCCGTAAGCTATTATCAAACAGCAGGCATATCGTTTTTTTATGAAAACTATTTTACAGTGGTTGGATCAGCTTTATATGGAGAAAAGAAATAACTCTTGGTATTGGCATGCGAATTGCCTCCTGAATTTATTTGGTCTGGTACCTCACGTTGCAGCCTGCTTTCAAGGTGTCCGTCGGCAAACACGATGTTACAAGTGTTTTTGTATATTGAGGAAGCCCCTCCATGGCAATAACTCATGGAATATGCATTGACAACTGGTGTTGGGCTTGGCGGGTTCTGACGTGCATAACCAGCAGTCGGAGAATTTATGTCGCAGACCAGCATGGTTTCGGAAGGCCGCGGAAATCTGCTTAATTTACGCAATCCGCCTGATACAAGATACGGAGCACTTGAGCCTCCATTAACCAATCCTATATTATAATTATAGCCATAGGTGAAAATAGTCGCCGCATCCCAAATACTTTGAGAAGGACAAGTCAGAGGGCCACGAAGTCCATTTGTATATACAGTTCCAAAATAAACAGCTGAGTTCTTTGTGCTAAAAAGATAATTCACCAGATAACCTCCGCCGGTAGTATTATTAATCGCCCGGTTCCAGTAGAACGTGTAAGATCCTGATGGACCGTAGCTTCTACCCGGTGGTAGATAATCTTGATAGTCTACTGTATATAGCATAAACGCCTGCCCGATTTGTTTCAGATTGTTGCCGCATTCAATGGCCCTGGCTTTTTCCCTGGCTTTACTCAGCGCCGGAAGCAACATTCCAGCCAAAATTGCTATTATTGCGATCACTACGAGGAGCTCGATGAGGGTGAATTGCATCTTCTTCATTTTTAATACCTCTGCTGTTTGTTGTTCGTTTTTACTTGTTTGCCATTTCATTTTTATTGCCTCCGCTAATGTTGTTTTTAATAATTTTATCTTTTCGTCTTTGTTCCCTCCGTTAATTATTTAGTTTATTTTGATTCGGTGCTTTGGCGTTTTCTCAGTTTAAACGGTTTCATTCTCAGCTTGCCTTTGCCGGTGATTGGATCGAACCATTTATCGGGATTTTGCAGCATTTCTACAGTCATTTCCGCCATTTTTGCATATTCATAATCAATGGATGACAGTGGCGGAGAAAGTAACCTGGCATCAGGATAGCCGCAAGTACCCAGAACCGCGACATCTTCCGGTATTCGCAGATTCAATTCTTTCAATGCATCATAGACATAGATGGCAAAAAAATCGGAAAAACATAGTATTGCCGACGGTCGCGGCTGAAGAGCCATTAGTTTTTTTACTTTTGCTTTAATATCTTCCCGGTCAAAAATCGCCATTTCAATCAACTCCGGGTTGGAGGCAACACCACATTTTTGCATTTGGTCAAGTAATTCTTGCATTGAGTGTTCGCGAAGACGACGTTTGTTCGAAGCGGCATTACCAATTATGGCAATATTTTTATGTCCGCATTCTGCCAGATAAGCCAGTCCGGCATCCCAGCCGTCTTTTTCTGGAATTGCAATTCCGGCAAATCCGGTTATCTCTGGATCGCTCATTCGGCAATGGGTTATGACAACCGGAACTTCCGCTGCCCGCAATTTTTCCAGAATGAGTTCTGTACCGTTGAAATTGCTAATAACCGCCGCAATTCCAATAATATTGTTGGCTTTAACAAAAGAGCTTATCTCACAATTAGAAAAAAATTCCAGTGCGTCGTTAGTAGTGATGAAGTCTTTTAAATTATTTTTTTCCATGTAGCGAATCATTTCTGGAACAATGTAATTCCATGGACGCTCAACTCCGCTTTCTGAATCGCGTACTATCATAATGGTTGATGTCGCAGCAGATTCTTTAGCATCTGGATTGACAAAAATACCCCGACCATGAATTTTTACGATGTAACCACTTCCCGCCAAACGATCCAGCGCTGAGCGCATGGTAATATGCGATACCCCGAGCTGTTCTGCTAGCTCAAGCCCTGACGGTAATTTTTCGCCTGGCGTAAAAGTTCCAGAAATTATATTGTGTTTCAACGTATCGAACACAATCTCTTTTTTAGATCTTATTTCCACTTCTCGTCTCCTGAAACTTATTTACATAAATTCAATGTGATTATTAGTGACTATGTGTGATTATATGTGATTATTTAATGTTTGTCAATACCTTTTCTAATAAAAATACAAATATTTTCATATTTTTATGGTAAGCACGAAATGACAGAATTAAACAGCCAAAGTTTTTTAAGCAAAGCAGGTCACTGGAAATTTCATTATTTGTCTGAGACTTTGATTGATTATTTGCGGTAACTCATTAATTTAACTGCTATAGAAAATGGTTTTTGACGGTCAGAAATTCAGAATTCTGCAATAAATTTTTGATTTTTCAATTACGGCGAAGTACGCGTGCCGTCGGAGCGCTAACAATATTTTATAAACTTATTCAGGAGCATTATTATGTCATTAAAAAGCATTGCCGGATTGTCAAACTTTTTCGGATTGAATCCGGATTATGTGCTGGGTGGCGGTGGAAATACCTCGTTTAAAGACGATAAATTCCTTTATGTAAAACCCAGCGGCATCAGCCTGGCATCCATTGCGGAAAAAGATTTTGTTAAAATGGAACGGGAGAAGGTGCGGACGGTTTTTGCTATCGGTGAATTTGCCAGCGCCGCAGAACGCGAAGCTGTGGTAAAAAAAATGTTGGCGGACGCGGTTACTTATGATTCATCCGGCCGGCCTTCGGTTGAAGCGCCGTTGCATGAAATTATTCCGACCGCTTACGTTGTTCATCTTCATCCTGCGGCCGTTAACGGTATGACTTGCGGCAAAAAAGGCAAAGAAATTTGTGCAACGCTGTTTCCTGAAGCGTTATGGATAGATTATATTGATCCGGGTTTTACGCTGGCGGCGGCAGTTTATCAGGCGGCGCAGGAGTATAAACAAGCTAAAGGGCGTGATCCGCAAGTGATTTTTCTGCAAAACCACGGAGTGTTCGTCGGCGCGGATAAAGTGGAGAATATCCGGGCGATTTATCAGACAATTATGGATACGCTGGCCGCATATTATCAGAAAAATGGTATTGCTTTAAAACTGGATTCAGGCGAAAAAGACACGCAGTTTGTATTTGAAAATGCTCCGGCTCTGCGTTCGCTGTTAGGTTCCGGCGCTCCCGCGGTGGTGATTAGCCTCCCGCC
Source organism: Victivallaceae bacterium (assembly GCA_041674645.1). Classification (GTDB taxonomy): domain Bacteria; phylum Verrucomicrobiota; class Lentisphaeria; order Victivallales; family Victivallaceae; genus JBAYVM01. The sequence continues at coordinate 4,041 of JBAYVM010000122.1, forward strand.
GTTTAAAGCTGCTGCCGGTGCGCTCACGCCCGACCATATCGTTTATGCCAAATCTTTCTGCTTGAAAACAGATAATCCCAATGCTGATGCCATTGCGGCATTTGAAGCAAAACATGGCTACAAGCCGAAAGTTGTATCCGTTCCCGGCAAAGCTGTATTTTGCGCCGCTGATACTTACAAAGACGCACTTGTCGTGGCCGGTCTGGCGATGGATGCCGCCAAAGTGCACGCCTGGACTGCCGCATTCGGCGGTTGTCTGTTTATGAGCGACGAGGCGCGTGGATTTATTGAAAACTGGGAAGTGGAATCTTACCGCAAACAAGTATCGTCCGGAAAATCCGGTGGTCGGCTGAAAGGCAAAATTGCAGTAATCACCGGCGGCGCGCAGGGATTTGGATTTGGCATTGCCGAAGAACTGGCCGGAGAAGGAGCGTTGACGGTTATTGCCGACATGAACCGTCAGGGCGCGGAAGGCGCCGCCGCCATAATCAATTCAAAATTCGGTTCCGCTTCCTCGATTGCGCTGGAAGTGAATATTTCTTCTGAAGAATCGGTGAAAAATATGGTGTGTGAATTGGTCGAGCGGTGCGGCGGAATTGACATTCTGGTGGCTAACGCCGGAGTTTTGCGCGCCGGTTCAGTCAAAACCATGACGTTGAAAGACTGGGAATTCGTTACCGATATTAACTATACTGGATATTTTCTCTGTGCCAAACATGTTTCGCCGGTTATGGCGTTGCAGAATAAAAATGGTTCCAGTTGGACCGATATTGTCCAAATCAACTCGAAGAGCGGGTTGTCCGGCAGTAACCGCAACGGCGCGTATGCCGGCAGCAAATTCGGCGCCATCGGCTTGACTCAGAGTTTTGCGATGGAACTGGTGGAAGACAAAATTAAAGTCAACAGTATTTGTCCGGGAAACTTTTTCGACGGCCCGCTCTGGAGCGATCCGGAAAAAGGTCTGTTTGTTCAGTATTTGAACAGCGGCAAAGTGCCGGGAGCAAAAACTATTGGCGATGTCAAAGCGTTTTACGAAGCCAAAGTTCCGATGAATCGCGGCTGTTTTCCGGAAGATGTCGCCAAAGCGATTATGTATGTGATTGAACAGAAATATGAAACTGGCCAGGCGATTCCTGTAACCGGCGGCCAGGTTATGTTGAATTAGCAGAAAACGGCGCGTAAAGCGCCGTTTTAGTTGTAATTATTTATCTCTGCCATTATAGTCGTTTGATTATTCTGTCCACATTGCCAATTTAATAAAAGGAGTTTGTGATGAGAAAAAAGAGAGTTATTTTCGCGTGGCTCGCATTGATGTTCATTATGGCGTCAGTACAGGCGGAAGTTAAAATGCCCAATATTTTTGGCAGCAATATGGTGTTGCAAAGAGAAAAAAATGTTCCAGTATGGGGTTGGGCCAATCCGAATGAAAAAGTCACAGTTAAGTTCAACGGTCAGACCAAAGAAACCACCGCGAACGAAGCAGGCAAATGGCAGGTAATCCTTGATCCGCTGACCGCCGGCGGTCCTTTTAAGCTGGAAGTCAGCGGAACCAACGCGCTGGCATTTGACAATGTACTGGTTGGCGAAGTCTGGCTTTGCTCAGGTCAGTCGAACATGCAAATGTCTGTAAAATCATCGTTAGATTCGGAAAAGGAAATTGCGGCCGCAAATTATCCTGAAATCCGCATATTCCAGATACCCAACGTGATGAATAATCTTCCGCAAAACAATGTTAATTCTACTTGGAAAATTTGCTCTCCGGAAACTGTTCCAGGTTTTTCGGCGGCGGCTTACTTTTTTGGACGTGAAATTTATCAATCGCTCAAGATTCCGGTTGGCCTGATTAATTCGTCCTGGGGCGGCACCCGGATTGAACCGTGGACACCACCTGTCGGCTTTCAATCTGTGCCTGAATTGAAAAATATTACTGCACAGTTGAATTTAAAGGACCCGGCGTCGGATGCGCATAAAAAACTGACTGACGAAACCGTTAAAAAATATGAAGCCTGGCTGGAAGCTACTAAAAAAGCAGTCGCTGCCGACCAATTGCTTACCGCTCCTCCGGTTTGTCCTGTTGAGATACTGCCTTATACCAATCATCAGCAACCGACCGTGCTTTTCAATGCCATGATCAATCCACTGGTTCCGCTCGCGTTTCGCGGAGCGCTCTGGTATCAAGGGGAATCAAATCGCGGAGAAGGCATGTTGTATTTCTATAAAATGCAGGCATTGGTCAATGGTTGGCGCACAGTTTTTAATAATAACGACCTGGCATTTTACTTCGTGCAGTTGGCCCCTTATAAATACGGCAATAATCCTCAGGCGTTAGCTGAAATCTGGGAAGCCCAGACTGCTGCGTTGTCTATTCCGAATACCGGTATGGCAGTGACTATGGATATTGGAAATGTTAAAAACATTCATCCCACAAACAAGCAGGAAGTTGGTCGCAGGCTGGCGCTTCAGGCCTTAAATAAAACTTACGGGAAGAAAGATGTTGTTTGTGATTCTCCGTTGTTTGATAGTATGCGACTGGACGGCGATAAAGCCGTTATTACCTTTAAGAACGCGGTTGAACTCAAGACTCGTGACGGTAAAACTCCAGACTGGTTTGAGATTAGCGGCGCTGACGGACAGTTCAAGAAAGCCGATGTTGTCATTGCAGAAAATACTGTAATTCTTTCTGCTTCAGGCATCGAAAAACCGTTGGCGGTGCGTTTCGCATGGAGCCATATTGCCGAGCCTAATCTGGTTAACGAAGCCGGTTTGCCGGCAGCAGCGTTCCGGGCCGGTAAATTACCGGAAACTGGCAAGTTATTGTCTCTGGTTCCGGAGGCCAAAGATTTTAAACTGGTGTACGCGCTTAATCCGGTTAATTCGAAAATTGACGGACAGAAAATAGTGTACACAACGGATAAACACAATGAGATTACCGGTGATATCACTCGGATTGCTTACTATCTTGAGTTGACCAAAGCCGACGGCAGTAGCGATTATATTTTTGTCGCGATGGATCCGTTCACCAAAGACATCAACCAGATTGGCGTGCCTGATCTTGCTTCAAAAGCTAAATTTCAGCAGAAAATAGGCAATGTGTTGGTCAAGTCTAATGTTGCCGGAGTCAAAAATGGTACTTTTGCCGAAGGGTGCAATATTGAATTTTGGGGAAATAACTATGGTCCGCCTAATTCTGCGAATATTCCCGGTGCGGCTTCTAATGCTTTTGATTTTGGGGACCAGCCGTCAACCAGCGGTAATTATGGTTCGATGCAGATTCATAACTATTTGGAAAAACAGACCCTGTTCGCACTTAATCACTGGGTTTCCGGTAAGTCCGCCGATTTAGGAATAGGCAATGCTCCATCAGGAAACAAAGATTGGACTTTCGCCAGGAATGCAGGTAAATATACTGACGGCAAATTCTCAGTATTGGTTCAGTCCAAGTAAATAAACAGACCTTTTATCAATCAAAAAGGCTTCCATTTGCGGAAGCCTTTTTTTTGCAGTAAAAATTGTTTTACCGTTGCGACAAAATTACTACTTTGATAAACTCGCAGTTAAGGATTTTTTCCTTGAGGTCAGCAACGGTATAATAATAATGATTGCTGGCTTCAAAGC
>JBAYVM010000123.1:0-7641 GCA_041674645.1 Victivallaceae bacterium
AAAGTGGTTTATTCTCCCGACTGGAAAGACGGCAAGCCAACGAGTTTTGACAAAGGAATTTCGCATTGCTTCAAATATATCCGTCTGGAAAGCTACGAAGACACGTTGAACAACTTGGCTTTTTCTGGTGAGGATGCATATTCATCCAATCCCGAACTGCATGAAGATTACCTGTTGCGTTACATGCTGGACGTGGAAACGCGGAACAGTCAAAGTTTGTTAAATATTCAGGCATTCGCAAATCCTTTTGAGTACAAACTGAAGGTCAAAAAGCCGGGTAGCGACGAATCGCAGGAGCAAGCGGTTAATCTGGTGGAAACGTTCAATTACCTGATCGGGTTGCGGGTGAAACAGATATTCGCGCCGCAGCGGTTCAGCTCCGAGTTTGAGCGTCTGCCCGACCCGGAACTGCCGGAAGATCAGAAGACAAAACTGACAATGAAAGGCAGTTTACAGCTCGACTCCGAGGGCAAATGGATTTTCCGCAAGGTGAAAGGCTGGATTCCGAAGAATCGCTTCACGCCCAACGACGGAGTGACGGAAAACGTTCTAATCATCTGGCGCGTTCTTACCGGCGATCTGGAGCAGGACAACCTGATGCTGGACGAGTATTTCAGTCAGGAGTGTTTGAATTCCAGTAATTTCGAGTTTGACACGATTTATGTGAACGGCAGCAACAATCTACCGAACTTGAAGCGCGACGGAGACAACTGGAAAGTGCGAATGATTGAAGAAGATTTCATAAACCGCATGTGGGAAAAATAATAGGAGAAAAGTAATGGATAAGACAATTTTCAATAATGGGTCATGCTGGCTTAAAGCGGATTTTCATCTTCACACCAAGGCAGACGATGAATTTACTTTTGCTGGCGATGAAAACTATTATATCTCGAATTATGTTGACAAACTCGAAGAGCAGAATATTCGAGTCGGGGTGATTGCAAACCATAATAAGTTTGATTTTGCAGAGTTCAAAGATCTCCAGAAAAACGCGGGTAAAAAAGGTATATATCTCTTACCCGGAGTAGAACTTTCTGTTAGCGAAGGCTCCAGCGGAGTTCATGTTTTGGTTGTGTTTGCAGAGGAGTGGATATCTGACGGCAAAGATCGCATTACGCCTTTGCTTGCGACTATGTTTTTAGGAAAATCGCCATCTGAATATCAAAATGAAAATGGACGAAGTGATAAAAATTTGATTCAGACAGTTGCTGAACTGGAAAAATGTGGAAGGGAATATTTTCTGGTGTTTGCGCATGTTGAGGAAAATAAAGGTCTATGGAAAGAGATGTTTACCCGTCTGGATGATTGGAATAACGCCACATTTGATGCAGTCAGAAAACGTACTTTGGGTTTTCAAAAAGTCAGAACGTATGACAATGCTGAATCGGGAAAACCGGACAGGAAAAAAGTTCAGACAAAGCTGGGCAGTTCTTATCCTGCGGAAGTGGAAGGTTCTGATGCAAAATCCATCGAAGAAATTGTGGCAAAAACACGTGAATGTTTTGTTAAAATAGGTGATTTTACATTCGAATCAATAGAGTTTGCATTGTCCGCTTATGAAAATCGCGTGTCAACGTCATGCGTAAAATATAAGCACTCATACATTCAGAACATTTCGTTTAAGGGTGGATTGCTAAATGATAAGGTTATTCACTTTTCTCCTGAAATGAATTCTTTAATAGGGATTCGCGGCAGTGGCAAATCATCCATTATTGAGACAATACGCTATGCTCTGGACTTTCAATTGGGAAATGAAACGCAAGACAAGTCTTATAAAGACAGCCTTGTCAGATATGTTTTAGGAAGCAGCGGCAAAATCATTATTTCTGCAAAAGACAAGCTTGGACAGGTGTTTAGCATTGAACGTATACTTGGAAACAACCCGCAAGTTTATATTGACGGGAAGCTTCAACCGGCAGGAGTTTCAATTCGCGAGACAATTCTGAATAACCCCATGTATTTCGGTCAAAAGGATCTCTCTTCCCGTGGAGATGGATTTGAAAAAGATCTTGTCGAGAAACTGGTTGGGGAAAAATTATATGACGTTCGCAGAAAAATTGATTTAAAATGCCAACAAATTCGCGACGATGTGCAGTATTTAAAACGGCTTCAGGACGTTGATGAGCAGAAGAAAGAGCAGGAGGGAAAAAAACAAGATGCCGAATTTAGAATCCAAAAGTTCAAGGAATATGGACTGGATAAGAAATTAGCCTTAAGGGTCGGTTATAATTCAGATTTGTCAAAACTGAATCAGATTTTGTCTAAAATTGCTGAATTTATCGGAGCTTTTGATGAGGTGTTCGCCCAGTATGAGGATGATTTAAGAAATGCCGTAAATTACGTGCCCAAGCAGAATTCCGAGTTTTGGAAAGGCTTTTATAATCAGTATGGTATGTTCCTGCTACAAATTGATTCTTTTAAAAAAGGCCTGCTGGATATTCGAAACATAAATAAATTACTTTTGGAAAAAAAGGGCGAGTTTGGAGTCACCATCAAAAATTTACAAGAAGAGTTCGCCACAATTGAACGTAAGTTGTCGGCGGAGTTATCCCAACAGGATGCCATGTCATTACGCCCTGATGAATTTGTGCGCCAACAACAAATTATAACGACGGCGGCGCAAATGCTTGAAGAGCTCGAAAAGGCGCAAACACGGAGACTTGAGACAACTCAGACACTCAAACAACATCTTGCTGAATTAGAAAATCTCTATCATGAAGAATTCGTCTTGATTGAGAAGGAATTGTCCAAAGTCAATGCGACCAGTCCAGCGCTGAAGATAACATCTACATTTCGTGGCGATAAGAAAGCGTATCTCACTTTTTTCACGGATATGTTCAGAGGAAGTAAAATTCGAGGCTCAACATTAGAAGGGCTTGTCGATGGATATGCAGATTTTACTCAGATGTATCTAAATTGGAATGCCACAAAACAATCAGCAGGGAGTTCCCCGGATGTATTTGAACAATATTTTCTGGAAAACTTATACGACCTCCTGGTGTGGCAAGTTCCGAATGCCTTTTCCATTGAATATCATGGCAAGGAGTTGAAAAGTCATTCATTAGGTCAACGCGCGTCGGCTTTAATCCTTTTTGTGCTAAGCCAGCACGATAATGATGTCATTATTATAGATCAACCGGAAGATGATTTGGACAACCAAACCATTTATGAAGACGTGATTAAATTGATTGTCGCCATGAAACCGAAAGTTCAATTCATTTTCGCAACCCACAATGCGAATATTCCTGTTCTTGGCGATTCGGATCAAGTCATTGCTTGCGATTACCTTGAAGACCAGGTCGGTCTGACAATCGGCAGCATTGACAACCCGGAGATTCAAGGGAAGATTGTCCGCATTATGGAAGGCGGCGAAGAAGCATTCAACAAGAGAAAGGAGATATACAGCATATGGAACCCACAGAAATAATTGAAATTGTCGCGAGAGGTGAAGACAGTAAACACCAGTTCAAGGCCGACATTAACAATGGAGACAGTTTAGCCGCTGAAATGGTAGCGTTCAGTAACTCTGGAGGCGGAACGATTTATATTGGCATTTCTGATGTTGACAACGACATTGTAGGTTTGAATTCAGATGCTGTCGCCAGAATAAATCAGTTAATATCTAATGCGGCATCCCAAAATGTCAGGCCGGCTATCAATCCTGTTGTCGAAAATGTAGGACTTGATAGAGGTATTGTCATGGTTGTGTCTATCGGCAATGGATTGAGCAAACCATACATGGATAAAAATGGAACGATATGGGTCAAAACAGGTTCGGATAAGCGGAGGGCTAATTCTCGTGAAGAAATTCAAAGGATGTTTCAAAGTTCATCTTTGATTCATGGAGATGAAGTTCCTGTTCCTACAATGTCGGTTGCAGATTTGGATATCAATTATTTCAAAGAGGTTTTTCTCAAATTAACTGGAGAGAACTATTCGGATCAAGATATTCCTCTTATTCAAACGCTTACAAATATGAATCTCATGAGGGAACGTGATGTAAATATCGCAGGAGCTCTTTTATTTGGTAACAACCTGCAATTTAAATTGCCTGCTTTTATTGTAAAAGCAATCTGTTACCCTGGTGATGATATTTCTGCAGATACTTATATTGATAGTCGGGATATCTCCGGTAAATTTGTTGATATTTATCAACAAACCATGAGCTTTATCATGACTAATATAAGATATATTCAGGATGAACAGGGGATTAATAGCTTGGGGCAGCCGGAAATAAAAAAGATTGTTTTTGAGGAACTGGTTGCAAATGCGCTAATTCACCGTGATTATTTTATTTCAGCTCCAATTAAAATTTTTATTTTCCAAACCCGGATTGAAATTATTAGTCCTGGGCATCTGCCGAATCATTTAAAAGTTGAAAATATAAAAAATGGAAACTCGAATATTCGAAATCCTATTCTTGCATCATTTGCAACAAGACTAATTCCCTATCGGGGGCTTGGCACAGGAATTCGGCGTGCACTCAACGCCTACCCTGAGATTGATTTTGTAGATGACAGAGAAGAAAATCTTTTCAAAGCAATTATTTATCGTGAGCAAAATTAATGGCTCGGGCAAAGAAAAACAGTATGGCAGTCCATGAGTTCCGCAATAAATTGTTACTGAATCAGTGGTTGATTTCGCTTTTCGGGGTTGATTCGTTGGTGGAGCATAAAATCAACGGCAAGGTTGTGCGTCCATTTCATCGGCTGGCGGAAAATATTCGGAACGCGCCGGAAGGGCTTGATAGCGACAATTTTCATCATTTCTACAATATTCTTCGGACGGAAGATTTTTTCCGCTGGGATAACTGCATTCTGACGCTGGATGAATTGCGACGTTACGAGGAGAATGTGGTTGCACATACGCAACGCATCAACCAGGGGCGGCAGCGGCCGATTGTCTGGAAATATTTTCAGTGGCTGTCGTTGATTTTCACCGAAATTTATCTCGACCGTTATTTTCGAAATAAAGAGCAATTACTGTCTGATTTGAACGCGTATGTAGAACATTTTAACCGGCAATATCCCGGCTATTTGCCGATGCCGTTATACGAATTGGATGATTTGAACAAAGTTTGTCTTCAAAATGCCACCGGTTCTGGAAAAACACTGCTTATGCATATTAATCTGTTGCAATTCAATCATTATGCCAGGCAATACAGTGTAACAAACGGGTTGAACTATACCTTTTTGCTGACACCCAATGAGCGTTTAAGCGACCAACACGAGCTTGAATTCATGCAAAGCGGACTCCACTCCAGGAAATACAGCAAAAACGCCGAAGGATATTTGCAGACGGATATTTTTCTGCTGGAAATCCAGAAGCTTGGCGATACAGACGGCCCCAACACCATTGCTACGCGGAATCTCGGCGACAATAATTTACTTCTGGTGGACGAAGGTCATGCCGGGATTTCCGGCAAGAATGCCAAAAAAGATGAAGCCGCCTGGATGAAGAATCGCGCCATGCTTTGCGACAAAGGGTTTTCGTTCGAGTATTCGGCAACATTCGGACAAGCGGCTTCTGGAACCGGACATGAGGATGAATATGCCAAAGCGGTTATTTTCGATTACTCCTACCGCTGGTTCTACGAAGACGGCTATGGCAAAGATTATCAGATTTTCAATATTCCGCGCACTTTTGCCAGCGTTCAGTACACTTATTTAGTCGGTTCGTTGCTGAAATACTACCAGCAACTTTTGATTTATCAGGAAAAATTCCGGGAGTTTATTCCTTTCAATCTGGAAAAACCGCTGTGGGTATTTGTTGGCAGCACAGTTTCCGGCGGAAGTAAACTGTCCAACGATGACAAAGAGGTCGCCACTGATATAGCTTTGATTATTGAATTTCTGGCCGATTTCCTGACCAATCCGACTAAAGCAACTCTGACTATAGATGGCTTGCTCTCTAAAACCGGACAGGAGACCGGGATGCTGGATTCAGATAACTACGATTTCTTCCATGGTGCATTTGATTATCTGGCAAAACAGCTTATGACAGGCTTGACGACGGAAAATTTTTATTCAAATATCCTGGCTCTGCTGTTCAACACCACCGGAACGGGACAGTTGACACTGGAACGCGTAAAAGGCAACTCCGGCGAAATTGTTCTCAAGGCGGGACTGGCAATCGCGCCGTTTGGCCTGATTAATGTCGGATCACCAAAAGAACTATGCGATCATATTGCCAGACTGCCGGTCGCTGAGCGTATCACCATCAAAGATGACAGCGAATACACCGAGGCAATGTTCGCTTCTATTAAAGATTCCACCTCGCCAGTAAATCTTCTCATCGGCTCAAAAAAGTTTGTCGAAGGCTGGGACTGCTGGCGCGTAAGCACACTTGGACTGATGCATGTTGGCAAGACCGAAGGCGCACAAATCATTCAGCTGTTTGGTCGCGGCGTGCGCCTGAAAGGCTACGAATGGAGCTTAAAACGCAGCAGTCACACCCATGCGCCGTCATATCCGCAATATATCGAAGAATTGGAACTTCTGAACGTTTTTGGTATTGAGGCCGATTTTATGCAGAAATTCCGGGATTACCTCAGAGATGAAGGTTTGCCTGGCAACGAACGCCGACACGTCGAACGCGTTCCATTGAATGTGACCTATGGTTTTGGCAAAAAACTCAAGATTTTGCGGCCGAAAAAGAAAAAATTCGATGGAGAGGAATACGATTTCAAGAAAGACGCTCCAGTTCCGAATATCGGAGACGTTCCGCATTACCTAATCAACAATCCGATTGTTTCAGACTGGTATCCGCGCATTCAGGCAGTATCCTCACGCCACAGCAATGCTGTCGAAAATAAAAAACATGAAGGCATCTTCAGAGCGCCTCAGATTGCCATGTTGGATTTTCAGCAACTGTTCTTTGCCATTGAACGCTTCAAGCGGGAACGCTCCTGGCACAATTTTAATGTTTCCATAAAAGGTCTTCGCACCGCATTGGAAACGCCGGGATGGTATCGCTTGTTCATTCCCATGGATAAGCTTACCCCAAAGAGTTTTGCGGAAGTAAACGCGTTGCAGCAGATCGCAACGGAACTTCTTCGCCGCTATGCTGAAAAACTCTACGATTATTGCAAACGCGAATTCATGGAGCCGCGTCTTGAAATGCGCGAACTTACCGCCGCGGATAACAATATTCCCAAAGAAAAAGATTATCAACTTATCGTCGATGCAGATGATTCCACGTTGATTGCAAGTATTCAAAAACTCAAAAGCGAGCTGGCGACCAAACACAACGAACTTTTGAGTTATGGCGGAATCTGCGGCATGAATCTAAAACTACATTTATTTGAACCGCTCTTTCACATCAAAACCACCGGACAAGTTACGATTCTTCCGGTATCTCTGAATCCAAGTGAGTTCCAGTTCGTCGAAGACATCAAGAATTATGCCTTAGCACATCAAACAGAATTGGCGAATGCCGGGAAAGAAATTTTTCTTCTCCGTAATTTGAGTCTGGGTAAAGGTACAGGATTTTTTGAAGCATCTAATTTTCATCCTGACTTTCAGACAACTGAATCTCCTACGCTTCCAAACGACCGTATAATTAACTTCTATCATCTTAATAATCAATAGGTAATAAAATTTCCTATTTATTTGTTTGTGAATTTGACTTGTGAAAATGAAA
>JBAYVM010000124.1:0-7629 GCA_041674645.1 Victivallaceae bacterium
AAAAAGTTTTGACGGTAATTTTAAGGCACGAGTTGCGTTGGAGGCGATAAAGGAAGACAAAACTATTGCTGAAATAGCGGCACGCTTTGAAGTTCATCCTAATCAAGTAGGTATTTGGAAGAAACAGTTATTAGCGAATTTGCCGGAACTGTTTCGAGATGGGCAATCAAAGAAAGTTAAAGAAGAGACGGAATACAGCCGCGATGACCTTTTCAAAGAAATTGGTCAGCTGAAGGTGGAGAATGAGTTTCTAAAAAAAAAGTACAAGCAGATATTTGGATAACCAGCGACATGATAGAACCATTACATAATACTTTGTCAATATCACGCCAATGCGAACTTCTTGCATTAAATCGTTCTAATTACTATTACACTGCAAGCGCGCGACCTGATAATGATTCTGAATTGGCCATGAAATACGAACTCAAGAAACTGTATCTTACGTATCCTTTTTACGGGTATCGCCGTATGGCGGTAACATTCAGCCGCAACGGTTTTATAGTGAGTAATAAGCATGCCCGGCGCTTTGCTGGTTGGTTAAATATTTCTGAAAATCCGCCGCAAAATTAGCAATTTCTTATTTATAATATACATTTGAGAGAAATGAACACGAATAATTTACGGAGATTTAAAATATGAGCACCAAAAGAACGGCGGAAGTATCGCGGAAGACCCGGGAAACGGACATAACAGTAAAATTGGAATTGGACGGTTCCGGGAAAAGCGCCATTTCCACCGGCGTGCCGTTCATGGATCACATGCTGGAACTGTTCGCCAAACACGGTTTTTTTGACCTGAAAATCAGCGCCAAAGGCGATATTGAAGTTGATTACCACCACACCATAGAAGATCTCGGACTGGTTATTGGCGAAGCGCTGTCCAAAGCGCTTGGCGACAAAGCCGGCATCCGCCGTTACGGGTCATGCTTGTTGCCAATGGATGAAGCTTTGGCGCAAGTTGCGATTGATTTATCCGGGCGTCCCTGTCTGGTTTATGACTTGATTGCGCCCGCGCCCATGATTAAAGATTTGGACTGCCGCCTGTTTCATGAATTTTTTCAGGCGCTGGCGGTAAAATCCGGCATGAATCTGCATATTCAACTGATTAAAGGCGCGGAAGTTCACCATGCGTTCGAGGCGGTATTCAAAGCTTTTGCCAAAGCGTTGGATCAAGCGGTAACTTTCGACGAAAGAGTCAAGGGCGTGTTGTCAACGAAGGGAAAATTGTAATCCGGAAACCGCTTTATAGTTTTATATTGAGGTAGTCCGGATAATTTTCAGTCAGATGATAAATGGCTTTGATATATTCCCCTACCTGTTCGCGGGAGCCGCAAATACTTACCGCGCCTGATTTTTTGCCGTCTTCAGTCGGCATCATCAGATTTCCCAGGGCGATAAAGCCGTTCATCTGCAAATCGGTAAGCGGACTGACAAACATTTCCGCGTCTTTGAGAATTGTAATTCCGGCAGTTCCGACGAGTTCTCCCATAGCTTTAGGCATCCAGTTTTTAGCGATGGAATAGAACAGCGGATGAATCATGGCGTAGAGTTCCAGCAATTCATAACTTTCGCTTTTTCCCAGTCGGGTTGCAAACATGCGCTGATTGAACTCGCGCTGATATCTCAAAAAACCTTTCAGCGGATTTTTTTCATTGAAAAAACGGTGCGGCCGGATAAAAATCAAACTGATGTTGCGCTCCTGCGGATAATCTTTAATCAACGAACTGTCCACCGGAAACAGGAATTTTCGTTCGCGAAAATACTTTTGTTGCGCCAGCCCCCAGATAATCATGCTGGACACGGTTGCCGGACCGCCCATTCTAACATAATGTTTGGTATTTAGATATTTTCTGAGCTTGATAAATTTTTCAAAATTAACATAAACTCTTGCCCGGAATAGTTTGTTGCCGAAATAAAATACTTCCGGTTTGGCGGCGTTGCTGTCCAAGGCTGGATACTTTACCGGTCCGGCCTCGCCCCATTCTTTTTTCAATTCCAGCAGCATTTCCTGCATCGGCATACCATCCACGGGAACATGGTGATGCTGAAACCAGAGGTCGGCCTCTTTGTAATCCGCAGTAAAACGACAGACAATATTCAACAGGCCGAAGCCGGGATGCCGGCGCGATTTCATATTCGGAGTTGCCAGTCGGCTTCTGGTCAGCTGTTCCGGGGCGTCCGGCAAGGTTTCAATCTGAATAAAAGTGCTGTTGAAAATCCGGTCAACCAGGTGGCGCAATTCACTTTTTCCGACATAAGACAGTTCTTTCACTTTGCCGGCCCACCGCCGTGTCCGCCGGTAAATTTTCCACGCCCGCTTCTTTTCATCAACTTTACGCAGCGCATTGTGAGCCGCAATAAATTGCTTTAATGTTTCTTCAATAATTGCGTCATTAAGCAGAGTGAATGTCTGGCGGGTATTGTCAAAGAACGGAACTAGTCTCAACAGCAGACCGTCGTGGTCAAATTCGGCTTCAATAATGTCTGTGAAAAATATTTTTTTACGCTTCGCCATAAAAAATCCCCAGTCCATCGCCCAATGGCAGGCGGGATTTTTGCGCAGGTATTCTGCCAGCCGCAGAATCAAAATGGACTGCGCGGCGCTGACATTTTCCGGCGGAGTATTGTCGCCCAGATAAGTGAGCCTGAACGTCGCCAGAATAAATTTTGAATGTTCATTCCGCAGAAAAATTCCGGTCGCCTTCCGCCAGCCGTTTTCTTCCGCTTTAAAGCCAAGCTTCTTTAATAGTTGAAGACCTTTGATAAAAAGTATCATCAGGAAAGTGCTGACGCTCCAACGGTCAATCAGCCGTCGCATTTTCAGCTTTCTGATGTAATCGCCGGAAGCCTGCATAAATTGATCAACCGGGCCAGCGCTTTTTTCACCTTTGCCCGTCTTTGTTTCCGGTTCGGGAGGGATGTCCAGCACCGGAGCCTGCATAATCTCGGTGAAACTGTTGCCTGCTGAAATGTCGAGAAATTCCGCAATCAGTTCCGCCGTTTTTTCCGGCATTTCCTCCTGCGGATTATGGCCGCAACGGGGAATGATTTTCAATACGGAACTGACCAGGTCTTTGTGAAAATGTTCCGCATCATCCATGCTGATAATCGCATCTTTTTCGCCCCAGATAATCAGCGTGGGGATTTTTATCTGCTGAATATTGTCATGGAATGATTTTAAATTTGCAATAGCAATCTGTTTGGCTGAAGCCACCATGCATTCTTTCGCATTTTTCAGGCGCAGAATATTGCCGCAAACCTTGATGGTTTCAGGTAAAAGTTTACTTTTGTCAAAATATATCTGATTCAACACCGCCGCCGCCAGCAAATCCTCATTCGCAAATTTTAAGATTGGATTTCTTGCAGTAGCGGAATTCAAATCATCAATAAACTCAGGAAGCTTGCGGAACAAACCGGCGCAATCCAACAGAATCAGCCGACTGACGCGAGCCCGGATTTGTTCATAAAAAAGCGCAATCAGGCTGATAGCTCCGCCCATGGAGTGCCCAACCAGAACAATATCTTCCAGCTCAAGGCGACGAATAAAAGCAGTGAGAATCATCGCCTGGTCAAACGGCGCCAGACGATCATCACATTTTTTTTCCGAATAACCGCAACCTTTCAAGTCGATGCAGATAAACCTGAATTTCTGCGGCAGGCAGGCAATCATCTGCTCCCAGGTATAGGATGACGACGCAAAACCATGCACCAGCAATACAGTTTGCCCGTAACCATGGTCAGTATAAGCAATTGAAACCTTGTTTATTTCAATATATTTGCAGTCGTCCGGATACATATCACCCCGAATAAATTATTTTAGAACTTGAGATATAAAAATAGTCGCTCTTTTGAATATTGCAAAATTTTTAATCAAGTCAAAACAAGTTTGCATGATAAAGTAAAAAAATTGTCCAGTTTGTCAACACACGCGCCCTGCTCGATGACTGAGCTTCAATAAACTTTGTGATAATTTTCTCGCAAGCTGGTGGATATTTTGTTTGAAGAACAAAAAGGCGAAAAACTTGATTTGCTGGCGGGAAAAGTCGGAAATATGTGTTAGATTATGCATTTACAGCTTGCGGACGGGTTGTGTCCGGAGCGTTAGTTTTCGTTTAACCGGCATTAAAAGACAAAATTTTAAAGAAAAAAGTTATGAGTAAATACAGAACGCACAAATGTGATGAACTTCGTAGTGGTGATGTGGGAGAAACCGTCAGAATTTCAGGTTGGATTAACAGTGTCCGCGACCACGGCGGCGTAATTTTTATTGACCTGCGTGACCATTATGGAATGACTCAGGTGGTGGTTGATCCGGAATGTGCTTTCTATCAGGCGCTGGAACGCTGGCGCGTGGAAACGGTGGTTTGTTTTGAAGGTAAAGTTGTTGCGAGAACAGCTGAAACCATTAATCCGAAATTGCGCACCGGCGAGATTGAAGTTGCCGCGGAACAGATGGAAATTCTTGGCGAAGCGGAAGTTTTGCCATTTCAAGTAGCGAAGGAGGAACAAACTCCGGAAGCAATGCGCTTGAGATACCGTTTCCTGGATTTGCGCCGCGGACGTTTGCATAAGAATATTATTTTACGTTCCGAAGTTATTTCCGAAATGCGCCGGCACATGACCGGAATAGGTTTTCATGAATTTCAGACCCCGATTTTGACGGCGAGCTCTCCAGAAGGCGCACGGGATTATTTGGTTCCCAGCCGTTTGCATCCGGGGAAATTTTATGCTCTGCCGCAGGCTCCGCAGCAGTTCAAGCAACTGTTGATGGTCGCGGGTTTTGACCGGTATTTCCAGATTGCGCCCTGCTTCCGGGATGAAGACGCCCGCGCTGACCGTTCACCCGGCGAATTCTATCAGCTCGATATGGAAATGAGTTTTGTTACTCAGGATGAAATTTTTACTGTTATTGAAGATTTGTTTGTTAATCTGTTTACGAAGTTCAGCAAAAAGAAGATTGATTCTGCGCCGTTTGTCCGGATTCCTTATGCGGAATCAATGCGCCGTTTCGGTTGTGATAAGCCTGACCTGCGGAATCCGCTGGAAATGATTGACGTTACTGAGCAGTTCCGCGGCAGTGAATTCAAAGCATTTGCGTCAACAGTTGAAGCTGGCGGTGTAATCCGGGCAATCAAAGCGCCGAAAGTGGCGGAAAAGTCAAGAAAGTTCTTTGATGACATGATTGCGTTTGCCCAGTCTGCCGGAGCCAAAGGAATGGCTTATATCATCTGGACTGGCAGCGAAGAAAAAAGTCCGATTGTCAAATTCCTTTCTCGAGACGTAATCGACCAGTTGAAAGCGGTTGGCAAAGTTGAAGATGGCGACGCGCTGTTTTTCCTGGCCGACAAGGAAAAGAAAGTAATTGAGATTGGCGGACAGGTAATTCCGGAACTCGGCAAACAGTTGGCGCTGATTAATAAAGACACTTTCAAATTCTGCTGGATTGTTGACTTCCCGATGTTTGAACTGGACGAAGAAACCGGAAAAATTGAGTTCAGCCACAATCCATTTTCCATGCCGCAAGGCGACATGGATGCGCTGTTGAATATGGATCCGCTGGAAATAAAAGCTTATCAGTATGACATTGTCTGCAACGGGATTGAATTATCCAGCGGCGCAATCCGCAATCATCGCCCGGAGGTTATGTACAAGGCCTTTGAAATTGCCGGTTACGACAGTAGCGTGGTAGATGACAAGTTCGGCGGCATGATTAATGCCTTCAAGCTTGGCGCGCCTCCGCACGGAGGCATTGCTCCAGGAGTTGACCGCATCGTGATGCTGTTGGCGGATGAACCGAATATTCGTGAAGTAATTGCGTTCCCGTTCAATCAGCAGGCTCAGGATTTGATGATGAACGCGCCGGCGGAAGTTACTATGCCGCAATTACGCGAACTGCATTTGCAGGTAGTATTACCGAAGAAAGACAAGGATAAAGTTGAAAAGCAGTCGTAAATCGCGATTGATTTCACATATAACGGCTGAAAAGCCAGGAGGATTTATGAAAAAGATATTGGTTGCCGCAGTAGTAGGATTGATGTCAACAGTTGGCAGCGTATTCGCTGGAAGTCAACTATTGAATTATGTGCCAGCTGGCGTGGAAGGCATTCTCTCTGTAAAAGTTAATCAGGTATTGAACCTGCCGCTGCTGAAAGAAATGCGTCAGGAGAATCCGGAATTCAAAGGCCAGTGGAATGAATTTGAAGCGCAATTAAAATCCGTGGGCATTTCCATCAGCGATCTTCCCTCGGAAGCAGTTGTGTTTTTCCGCAAAGATCAGACGTTGAGCGGCGCGATTCTGCAAACCTCTATCGCTGAAAAAAAGTTTCAAGCAATCCTTGATAAAGGTCAAACCGGAAACGTTAAAAACTATAAAATTGAAACCATTGGCGGAAAATCTGTATTTGTTATCAGCAAAGATGGTAAAGACCAGAATGTGGCAATTTTTTATGTCAGACCGGATGTTGCTATTATGGCTGAACCAGACCAGGTAAAACAGATTCTGGATGGAATTAAAGATAACGGCAATACGGTCAAAAACCTGTTGGCTGGCTCTGGGAAAATCAATCGCGATGCCGTCGCGTGGCTGGTTTTCAAAAATAGCGCTCCGGTAAAACCGCAACCGCCGGTTCAACCAACTGCTGACGGTCAACCGCAAGCGCCACAAGCTCCGGAACAGTCCATTGAACAGGTCGGAGTTTCTTTGGATTTGACTGGAAAAACCAAGAAAGACATTGTGCTGGACGCGGAAATCACCTGCCAGAATGACAATGCGGCTTCACAGATGGCAATGCAGAGCCAGATGGGATTGATGATGCTGACCGGAATGGCCTTCAAAGACGCGCCGCAACTTGGCGCCGATATCAGCAAAGCCATTTCCATCAAAAACACGGGCAAAGTATTGACCGCGAAAGTCTCTTTGACTGAAACACTCAGTCAGCAAATCCGGAAATATGCTTTGGAACAACAGGCTAAGGCCAAGAACAAAGCGAATGCTCTGCCAGCGCCTGTAACAGCAGCGCCTGCGACAGACAGTTCACAAATCTAATTTTTGCTTAAAAACGATATGCGGCGCCGGACAGTTCCGGCGCCGTTTTTATTTCTGACGAGGTTCGAGCAGGATTAGCGTTTCCAGGTTAATTGAACCGGGAAACATATCCAGCGGCTGAACGCTTTGGGGAAAATATCCTGCCGCCTGCCACAGGCGGAGCTCGCGGGGAATTTCATCTGTACCGCAAAATATATGCAATATTCGCAATGGTTTGCGTTCGGCAATAGCTTCAATTACTCCCGGCGCGGCGCCATTTCTTGGCGGGTCCAGCAGAATCACTTCCTGTTTGCCAGGTGGCGGAAGTTTTTGCCTGATTGCCTCGGCGGTAATCGCGGCAGCAGTGAATTTCAATGATTTGTCAGGAAATAAATGTTCGGCGTTTCGCGCAGCGGCGGCAATTGCCGGTCCTTCAATATCCATCCCGACGATAGAACCGGTGTGCGGCGCGGAAATTAATCCCAGCAAACCATAACCACAATAAAGATCAAGCAGTTTAAGTTCCGGCGCAAGTTGCAAAAGCTGGCGAATGACAGCGGTAAACTGCGGCAGAATAGATTCGTTTACCTGGGAAAAAACCGTTGC
>JBAYVM010000125.1:0-7625 GCA_041674645.1 Victivallaceae bacterium
AACATGCAACCGTTGCCGATTGTGGTCGCGGAACCTTCTTTCGTGCCGCAATTAACCGAAACGTTTTCGCGGAAGATATTATTGTTGCCCACGACAAGGAATGTTTCTCCGCCTTTGTAATCATAATCCTGAGCATTAGTTCCCAGCGTGGCAAATGGCGAAACGGTGTTGCCGCTGCCTAATGTGGTATGACCGTCGATATGACAATGCCCGATAAGTTTGCAGCCGGAACCGATTTTTACATTCGGACCAACGTAGCACATTGGCCCGATTTCTACATCATCGGCAATTTGCGCTTTTGAATCCACTACTGCGGAAGGATGAATTTTCGGCATATTATGTTCCCTTAAATATTTGATTTATAACTCAATATATCCGTTTAATATAGCCATGCATTGTCCAAAAGACAACCGGAACCGTTAAAAAACGGATGGAATATCCCGCTATTATGTATGTTGCCGGTATGCGGCAAATTATCAGTTATTAGCTTTCTCCATGAAAAGTTTAACTGCGATAACCGCACTGGCAATTTCTTCTTCGGCGTTGCCGGATGCCGCCATAGTTCCGCCTTGCTGTGAAATAGATGCATCGGCTTCCGGAATGGTGTTGTCGCTGAAGAATCGTTTGATGGTCAAGCACATGAAATGAATGATTACGGCGACAAGCAATGACACCACGGCCGCCAGCGAATAGGTCATCAGCGCGATTTGTATACTGTTGTTCATATTAATTCCTGTCAGGTTATAAATTTCAGCTTAAAATACTTATATAAATTGCCGCGATAATTGCTGTAGTTATCACGCCGCAGATATTGGCCCCCAGCGCATATTGCATAATGATGGCATTCGGATTAGCTTCTGAAACGCATTTCTGCGCCACTTTGGCGGTGCTGGGAACGCAACTGACACCGGCGATGCCGATGACCGGATTGAATTTTCCGCCGGATAAGAAATAGAGGATGTATCCACCGATTAATCCACCGATTCCGGACAGCAACAAGGATAATATGCCAAGCAGCAGCAACGGCAGCACTTTCGGATCCATGATGGTTTTGGCTTCGCACAATACGCCGAGCAGCAGTCCGAGCGTCAGCGTGGAGCCGTAGAGAACAGTTTCACTGACTATAGTGTGAAATTTAGTTAACCCGGATTCCCGGATGGTGATGCCGAGAAACAGTGAGAAAAATAATGGTGACGCGACCGGGAAGAGAAATGACAGCAAGGTACAGCATACAACTGCAAAAACCAGCTTCTGACCCGCGGTAATCTGGCGGTCATTTTTTGACGGAGTCATTTGAATTCCACGGATTCTTCTCGGAACAAGCAACTTAATCAGGTAGGGGAAACCGCCGTAAGCCAGACCCAGATACAAGTACGCGACAACGGTAATTGGCACAAACAATTGCGGAGACAGTTTAAGCGAGGAGAACAGCACCATGGGACCGTCGGCGCCGCCGACCAGCGCAATAGAGGCGGAATCCTTCAGTGAGAGTCCCATTGCGTGCGCAATCGGCAAGGTTACTACCGTTCCCAGCTCCGCACACAATGCCAGAAACATGCTGACATACGGGCGCGCCATGACGAACCCGACATCCAGCAATGAACCGATGCCGACAAAGACCATGCAGGCAATCAAGCCGTTGCTGAAGGTAAGCGTATATACCGGTTGCAACCAGTCAATTTGCATTAAAGTCATGATGTAGTTGTTATCGCTGGCTCCGGAGTCAAGAAACAGCGTTCCCAGTTTATGCGGGTCAACCGGCTGTTTGTTGGCCATATTGACCGGGTCAAAAAACATTACCGAGGCGTTGATGGTGCTCATTGCAAGTCCCATTGGAATCATTAACAATGGTTCCAGAACGCCTTTTTTGCCAAGATAAATCATTAAAAAACCGAGTAGAATCAGCGCCATGCGCATCACTGCAGTTTTTAAGTCTGAATGTATTATGGTATCAAAACCTTGAAAAATCTGTATGAGATATTTCGAATCCAACATGATGTTATGCACCTTTAAATTTATACCGTGGATTATTTTTTTATTACCGCCAGAACATGTCCGGCAGACAGCTGATCGCCTTGACTGACTGGAACTGACACCAGCACTCCGGAGGTCGGCGCATTGATTGGAGTCTCCATTTTCATGGATTCCATTACCAGTATGGTTTCACCGGTAGAAACACTGGAGCCGGGATTAATCATGATGCGCAACACCATGCCGGGTAAAGGTGACACAACATCGTGAAGGATTTCAATGTTTGTCGGACTGGGAACGGTGGAGGTCATGGAAGCTGGCTTGGGCATTCCCGGCGTTACGCCAACAGAGTACGGCGTGCCGTTGACTTCAAAAACGCCGGAGGTATTTTGTTTAACTCCGAAGGTTTTGCCGTTGACGACCACGGTATAACCGTCGACTTTAACGGCTGTTTTGCTGTTGTCGTTGTCAACTGGAGCGGGTTTAACTTTATCTTTTCTTACTCCGCTTTTACTGTTGCCTTTGAGGAATGTGACGCCTTTATCCTGACAGCTGGCGGCGATAAAAATATTTTCATCTGTGGGGGGAAGGGCATTCTCGACAAGCATGGCTTTCGCGGCGGCAATGCCTTTTTTGGGGTTGCGGTCATTAATATCCAGCGGACAATCCGAGGTCGGCTGGAGCTTCAGTTGTTCGCTGGCAATTTTGACAATTTCCGGGTCGGGCGCAATCGGAGTTTGACCGAAATAACCCAGCGCCATTTTTCCATAACCTTCCGCTATTTTCTGCCATGGGCCGAACATGACATTGTTGAATGCCTGTTGGAAATAGAATTGAGAGACGGGCGTGACCGAAGTTCCGAAACCGCCTTTTGCAACTGACTCACTCATGGCGGCAATTACTTCCGGATATTTGTGCATCAAGTTATTGTCCCGGAGCATCTGGGTGTTAGCGGTCAGCGCACCGCCGGGCATGGGGAAGAATGGAATCAACGGCTCGACTTTGGTTGCTTCCGGCGGCATGAAATATTCTTTCATGGCTTCTTTAAAAGTTTCCTCCAGTTTGACAATCTTGTTGACATCAATATCCAGTTCGAATTCGCTGCCGCGAAGCGCATGCCACATCGTCAACAGGTCTGGCTGGCAGGTTCCACCTGAAACTGGCGCCAGCGAGAGATCTATCTGGTCGGCCCCGGCGTTTAATGCCGCTTGATAGGCCAATACGCAAGTTCCGGCCGTTTCATGGGAATGAAATACTATTTTAACTTTATCGCCCAGCATTTTTCTGGCGGCGGCAATTGTGTTGTAGACTTTTGAGGGAACTGCGGTGCCGGAGGCGTCTTTAAAACAAATGGAGTCATAGGGAATTTGCGACTCTTGAATCTTGTTCAGCATCGCGCAGTAGAATTCGGTAGTGTGAGCTCCTGAACAGCCCGGCGGCAGCTCCATCATTGTAACCGTTATTTCGTGTTTGAGTCCGGCTTCAACGATACATTTTCCACTGTAAATTAAATTATTCACATCGTTCAGCGCATCAAAATTACGAATCGTGGTTATTCCATGTTTTTTGAACAGTTGCGCATGCATCTGGATAATATCTCGCGGCTGGGAGTCCAGACCGACTACATTGATGCCGCGCGACAGCGTTTGCAGTTCCGCATCCGGTCCGGCGGCAGTGCGGAAATTATCCATTACATCAAACGCATTTTCATTGCAATAAAAATATGCCGACTGAAACATTGCGCCGCCGCCTGCTTCAAAATGAGTAATGCCGGCGTCTGCCGCCGCCTTGACCACTGGCATAAAATCTTTGGAAAAGACTCTTGCGCCAAAAACCGACTGGAAACCGTCGCGAAACGCGGTGACCATAAATTTTACTTGTTTGCTCATATTTTTAAATCCTTGATATTATTTTGATTATGCAAAATGAACGTCAAAAAAGACGCGGTTGGAGTTTGTAGATTTTGTTTGAATATGGGTATGGAAGTTGCGTCGCAGGTTTGTTAAAACCAGCGTTGCAAGCCATAAGCTAAATAATAAAGTTACTTTTGGAGATTAAATTGCGTGACGATACAGAAAGCGCCACGAGTGATGCTTTCTGCAAGATACGCATAGTTATTTTCAGGCAAATGCGAAATAACGAAGATAGATATAAACCGTTGAAATTATCAAACTTGCAACCATCATTGGCAGTCCGTATTTGGTGAAATCCCAGAATGACAGCTTATATTTATTTCTTCTGGCAATCTGCGCGATAACCACATTCGCCGAAGCCCCGATGAGCGAACCGTTGCCGCCCAGGCACGCGCCCAGCGCCAGCGCCCAAAACAGCGGTTCTTCAACTTGAGTATGAATTAACGCCTGCGCGCCGACAATTCCTTTCTGTTCCGCGAAAACCGGAATGATGGAATGAATCAGCGGAATCATGGAGATTACCAGCGGAATATTATCGACAATTGCCGAGAGAATGGCGCTCGCCCAAAGGATTGCCAGGGTGGTCATCAACAAATTCCCTTGCGTGACTTGAACGATGTATTTCCCGAGAAGCGCGAACACGCCGTTAACTTCCAGTCCGCCAATCAACACGAACAACCCGACAAAGAACATGATGGTCGTCCATTCAACTTTCTGCAACACATGATGCATATCCATGCCGCATACGAGCACCATGACCAGCCCGCCAATCAGCGCTATCATGCCGGGTTCGACATCAATTATACGGCTGGTGAAAAAACCGGTGAGGATTAAGGCCAGCACGAATAGCGCTTTTTTCAGCCTGACCGGTTCGATAATTGCCAATTCGGGTTTGGCGGTCATAATCCGTTTCATCGCCGCAGGCGTCGCCCGGAATGATTTGCGGAAAAAGAAATATACCGCAAGAATCAACACGATGGTAATTACCACGACAACCGGGCCGAGATTAAGCAGAAAATCATTGAACGACAAGGTAGTTTTGGAACCAATCAGGATATTCGGCGGATCGCCGACCAGAGTGGCTGTTCCGCCAATATTGGAGAATACCGCTTCCATAACCAGAATTGGCACCGCCGGAATTTCCAGTATCTGCGCAATCAAAATGGTTATCGGGGCAACCAGAATTACGGTTGTAACGTTGTCAAGAAATGCCGACAGGAATGCCGTTACCAGCAGGAATTCAATCAAAATCAGCAGTCCGTTGCCTTTGGCTTTGCGGGCAATGACAATGGCTATCCATTCAAATAGTCCGGTGGTTGCCAGAATATCCACGACAATCATCATTCCGACCAGCAGGGAAATAACGTTAAGGTCAACTTTACTCAACAATTCGTGACATGGTGCAAGGTGCAGGCAGATAATAGCGCCGGCGCCCAGCAGGGCTGCGATAGACTTGTCCACTTTTTCGGACGCAATCAATGCATAAGCGATTACAAAAATTATAATTGATAAAAGCATAATTCCTCCAGTACTCAGATATTGATAATTTTTTCGAGTACAATGCTGCGGTCGATAACGCCGACCAGCTTGTTGTCGTTAATTACATAAATCTTCTGATAACGCTGAACGCTCAACGCAAAGACGATTTCAAGAATAGTCGCGGTCATTGGCATGGTGCAGAAATTGTCCAACATTGCGTCTGCCGCTTTCGCTTCCGATTCTTCGTGAAAATATTTCTCAAACGGGTCGAATTCACTGATGAATTTGACACTTTTCAATTTGTTGAAAAAATCCGGGATGCCCAGTTGGAACAGGCGTTCGCAGGAGATTTCGCCAATGACATGACGTTCTGCGTCAACCACCGGAACCACGTTGATATGTTCCTGTGCCATTTTGCGCGTTACTTTTCTCAATAATTCATCCGGACGGATTTCAAGAATCGGATTGCGCATGATGTCTCTGGCGAGAATTGAACATTCCAGATTAGCGCCGGAAGCTTTAATGAATTTATGCACTTCTTTGGTTGATGCTGCATCATGCAAAAACTCTTTAGCGCCTGGTTCTGAAAATAACCGCACCACCTGAGACATAACTTTTAACGCCATAGTCGGATTTTTTTCCGGAGCCAGCACCATGCAGGCAATTTGTACCGGAACTCCGCTATCGTATTCAATGGCTTTTCCCATGACCGCCAGGCAGGCGGCAACTCTGTCCATCTGCGGGATTCTGGCGTGCGGAAAACCAAAACCGTCACCAATTCCGGTCGGAGATATTTTCTCCCGGCTGATGATTGCGTCAATCACTTGTTGACGGTTTATTTCTGCTTCCTTGACCGCTTCTGAATTCATAACGCAGTCAACCATTTGCTCAAACAGCTCGGACTTATTCTGAGGATTTATCCTCAGTAGAATAAAATCCGGCGTAAAATATTTTGCCAGACTCATAAGTTCTGTCCTTCCTTTTATAAAAAATCAAGTTAAAAATACTTTAATGAATTTATCTTTTTAATTGCCGGCAAAACATTCTGCTAGCAAACCACAAATATCAGTTTTCCCGATAATAATAATTCTGTCCATTTTTCTCATTCAACTGCTGATAAACTGTCAATTTACGGCTGAAATAAAATTGAAAACTCAATTTTAATTTCTGACATGAACAAGTTATAACGGACGAATGTAATAATCGTATTTATGAACACTGTGGAATGACTTGCCACTGCTGGCGTTCATGCAGAGATAAATATATTCCTGCTATAACTTGCGAAGACCGCGGACGGTTTTATAGGCGCAATCTTGAGGTGAAATATAATGAAGGACAAATACGTTGGTCAAAATAAATTTTTTCCGTAATGAAAATCTGTTGATTAAAATCAAGCGCAAAGGATATTTCATAGTTGTAAAATTCTGAATTGTTATCTGTGATAAGTCGGCTGAGCGTCCGGTTTATTTCATGCAATTCAGATACTTCGGCGTTCTCCGGATTCTCTATTCCGGCGGCAAAGCCGGAGCTTTCATTACAGTTCTCTTGTTGAAGAAAAGCGCTGGAAGAAACGGAGTTAGCGCTTGTGGCGCTAAATACGTTCCAGCAAGTTGTACTGGCGACAATTAATGTCAGGAATATAAACCAATATTTCATAAGGACATTGCCTGAAAAGTTATAAAAAAATTATGAAGCTTTTAGTATAGCTCAAAAATGAAAAAAATCGACAGACAAGATAAAATAACCCGAAAATTATTCTTAAAACCCAAAATACCGCCCGCCGCCAGCAACGAGTTTGAGCTCCAGTCATTTGTCAGACCAGGACGACTGAAGCGTTTGGTCAAACTTCAATTCCGGATTTTTACCGCGTGCTCGCTTGCGCTATAAACGTGTGACGCCTCCGGCATCAGGATTGTCTATATTTCCCATTATGCGCCTGCTCTCAATTCAATATTTGTTTCAAATCTTTATCCCGACGGGATAACACGTTTGTAGAAAAATAATCCCCAAAACACCATCTGCGACCCCGCCGTGATTGAACATAGTACCGCAAGCTTCCAGCTTGCGATTCTTCTCAAGCTGGAAGCTTGAGTTACTTTCCTTTATAACTCCGGCACTTTCGAACTTCCGCAACTTTAGAGTTTTCCCTGTTTTCCCTCCACAATCGCAATCTCTTCTGCCGTTAATCCGTATAATTCGTAAACCAGACCTCATGCTCCAATATTTTTTTTATCCCGACGGGATAACACGTTTGTAGAAAAA
>JBAYVM010000126.1:0-7593 GCA_041674645.1 Victivallaceae bacterium
AGCCGGTCAACAGATTCCACGTCACCGAGAATCTGGTCTGGAGTCATGGCGCGGCGGTCAGGAATGATGTCTTGAAATTCGCCGTCTTCGCCCTGCTGAATCGGATCGTGCAATGAGAATGTGCGCAAGTCAGCTAAGCGGAGCCCTGCCACTGTGCGTTCACTGAAATCCAGATGAGCTGCAATTTCCGCGTCTGTGGGGTCGCGTCCAAGTTCTTCTGCCAACTTCATTCTGACAGACTTGATTTTATTGATTTTACCTGCTGACTGTACAGGAATTCGGATTGTCCGGCTTTGGTTTGCCAAGGCGCGACGCATTGATTGTTTAATCCACCAGGCCGCATAAGAACTGAACTTGGCTCCTTTGGCCGGGTCAAATTTTTCTACTGCCCGCATTAAACCGATGTTACCTTCAGAGATGAGGTCAAGCAACGGTAAACCAAGACCTTTAAAGTCATGAGCAATTTTTACTACCAGGCGCAGATTGGCTTTAATCAGAGTGGCTCTTGCATCGTCGTGCGCTATAACATTATCACCGTGGATGGCAGCGGCAAGTTCGACTTCTTCACGCTTGGTAACCAAGGAGATTTGACCGATGTCCTGCATGTAAACTTTCATCGTGTCGTTCTTGGAACCAGAACTTACTTTTGAATCAAGCGCATTTCTTCGGGCTGTGTCTTTCTCTTTTTTGGTCCTGATTTTTGGCGCTGCAGCCGTAGCCCCGTCAGCCGGAACTTCTTTTTTGCGGACTTTTTGAGGTTTTTCTTTCGTTTTCGCGGCTAAGGCCGCAGAAACTGACACGCTCTTATCTAAGTCTTTGCTTTTCTTAATTGTTTTCTGTTCTGCCATATTACCTTTATCTTATAATATCGCCGAAGCTGCAAGGCTCTGGCTGGCATATATGATTTGTTAAGTTTTTTATTATAAACAGCTATCATCAAACCAAATTGTGACGTATAATAACCAACAGTTAATTCTCCTCGAATAAACGAAGATAGTATATAAAGCATCACAAAAAAATGAATATAGCAGAAAAATGCGACAAAATCAAGTGCTGAACGTTATGAACTGGCGGAAAAAAACTAAAAAATGGCTGTCGGTAAAATCATTTACCGGCGGAGCCGTTACAGATGTTGATGAGGAAACCGTTGCTCCGGTTTTGTTGCGGGAAATCAATTCGGCTGGCAGTACGTTACTGGCTGTAGCTCCGACACTTGCTGAGGCGGACAGAATTCATGCTGAATTACAGAGTTGGTGTCGCGAGTTTGAAATCCCGCTGAGAATACTCTATCTGCCTGAAACGATTGACGGCAATGTTTTTATGCCGGCGAATGAGGCGGATAGAGCCCGAGCATTATATCAGGCGCTAAAAACTGAACATGATTTGATTATTGGTAGTATCAGCTCTTTTTTGGCTCCTGTTCCTGCTCCGGAACAATTGTTGGAAAGCGAACTGGCGCTTACTTCCGGCATGCATATCCCTTTCGGAAAACTGCTGGAAAAACTGGTTGCGCTTGATTATGACGATGAATTTGAAGTTACGGTGAAATGTGAATTTTCCCGTCGCGGTGGACTGATTGATGTTTTTTCCCCGGCGCATGACTTTCCCGTCAGAATTGAGTTTTGGGGAGATCAGATTGACGAGCTGCGCAGGTTTTCTCCTGAAACGCAACGTTCCTGCGGTGATGTTCAGGAATACCGTATTATCGCCCGTGGCGGAATGAGCGAACAGAATTCCGGTCTGGATTTTTTTAATTTTACCACTGGAATTAGCGACGGGCTTGTAGTGATTTTCCCTGAACAGTGTTTTGAACATTTGGGGAAATATGGAACTGGCGCTGAACCGGCAAGATTGCGACAGGTGATTACTGACTTTGAGCAAAAGGATAAACTTTTGCGCCTTTGTGACCCGGTGGAAAAAACAGACGTTGCAAATACGGAAAAAGTGCAATGTTTTCCCGCTGCCGGACATTTGAAGAAAAGCCTGCCGGAAGAATTGCGCGGTGAAGGCATGGAAATGTTGCGGCAGATTATTGCCGGACAAATCAGGCAATGGCTGGATTCTGACTATGAGGTTGTTTTGCTGGGACTGGATAAAGATGCTTGCGGACACATTAAGGACTGGTGTAAGAATTATGAAATAAAATCCGGCAATTTAACGGTTGACGTGGCAAATTTGCCTTCCGGTGTAATCTTTCCTGTTGAAAAAATTGTCTGCCTTACCGAAAGTGAAATCTTTACCGCAAATATTTTTAAGAAAAAATCTTTCCTGACGCCAAAAGAAGAGCGCAATGTCGTTGCGGAGGAAGCCGCTGCCTGCGCAGACTTGGACGAAGGAGATTACGCGGTTCATCTGGTTCATGGAATCGGTATTTTTCGCGGCATTAAGGAGATTGAAAGTCGCGGCGTCAAACGTGAAGTTATGGTGTTGGAATATCGTGACCACGCGATGGTTTATGTTCCACTGTCGCAGGCGGGAATGGTCAGTCGTTATATCGGTTCGCAAGGAACCGCTGCTATCCATAAGTTGGGCGGCAAAAAATGGCTGGCGGAAAAAGCCGGTACTGCACTGGCGGTTAAAGACTTCGCTGCTGAATTGTTGCGCTTTCAAGCCGTTAGAAATGCTTCAAAAGGTATCGCTTTCCCTCCGGACAGCCTGGAACAACGGGTGTTTGACGACGCTTTCCCGTTTGAAGATACGCCGGATCAGGTGCGGGCAATTATGGAAATAAAGCAGGATATGATATCCGCCCGCCCGATGGACAGATTGCTCTGCGGCGATGTCGGCTACGGGAAAACTGAAGTGTCTATCAGGATGGCGTTCAAGGCGGTTGCCGCCGGCTATCAGGTGGTGGTGCTGGTGCCGACTACCGTGTTGGCGCAACAGCATTATTATACATTTAGTGAACGTTTTGCCCAGTATCCCTATGTGATTGAGATGTTGAGCCGTTTCCGCACCAAGCCGGAACAGGCAGATATTTTAAAAAAGCTGCAATCCGGTGGAATTGATATTATTATTGGTACACACCGGCTTTTTCAGGATGATATAAAATTTTCCCGGCTGGGCTTGGTAATTGTTGACGAGGAACAGCGTTTCGGTGTTAAACACAAAGAAAAAATCAAACGTTTTCGTGCTCAGGTGGATGTGTTGACGATGTCGGCGACTCCGATTCCACGGACATTATATATGGCAATGGCCGGCGCCAGGGATTTGAGTACGATTATGACTGCGCCTTGTCTGCGGCTTCCGGTTAAAACAATTGTAGCACAGCAGGATGAAAAATTTATTGTTGAAGCTGTACGTACTGAAATCGCCCGTGGCGGCCAGGTTTTTTACATTCATAACCGTGTTGGTTCAATTAATGAATATACAGAAAAACTGATGGAAATGATGCCGGATATAAAATTTGGCATTGCTCACGGCCAGATGAATGAGGACGAACTGGAACTGTCCATGGCGGAATTTCTTTCTGGAAACATTGATGTGCTGGTTTGCACCACGATTATCGAATCCGGCCTGGATATTCCCAATGCCAATACGATTATTATTGAACGCGCCGACCGTTTCGGGCTGGCTGAACTTTATCAGTTGCGTGGTCGGGTAGGGCGCTGGAACCGGCAGGCTTACGCATATCTGCTGTTGCCGAAAGATAATATAATTACTTCTGATGCCCGCAAACGGATTTCCGCCATCCGGCGTTATACTCATCTTGGAGCCGGATTCCGCCTGGCGTTGCGGGACCTGGAAATTCGCGGCGCCGGTAATCTGCTGGGCTCCGAACAGAGCGGTTATATCAATAATGTCGGCTTTGATTTGTACTGTCAGTTGCTGAAGTTTGAAATCAGCCGGATGCAAGGTGTAACCACGGAGTTTATGCCGAATGTTGATGTCACTGTTGACTTTATTCATTTCGCGCATGAAGCTCCGGAAAATGCTGTCGCCGCCGGTTTTCCGCCGGAATATATTCCATGTGAACGGTTGCGCGTCGATGCTTACCGCCGTCTGGCGTTGTTGAACACGGAAGAACAGTTGAATGCGTTGCGTGATGAACTGGAGGATCGTTACGGAAATCTTCCTGAGTCCGCTGAAAATATGTTGAAAATCACCTTGATTAAAATATTCGCGGCGGCTTCCAGTTATAGTTCAGTTTCGGTTAATGAAGGGAAAGTAATTTTTAAAAATAATTATGGAACTTACCGCCGCAATGGCATTATTCCGGTTATAAATATTAAAAATCCGCCCAAAGTACGGCTGGAAAATCTGTTGGATATTGCCAGATTGCTTCAGCCACCGCAAAAAAACGATAAAATATAAATTAATGGTAACGGAATTTGTTATTTCAATGTAAAATCAGACACTTCTGTCTGAGATTAAGCAGGAATGCAAGGAAAAGGAAAAAAGCCAAAGCGGCACAGGTGCGCCGCAGTCCAAAGACGTTCCGCGTCAGAAGTCCCGGCGAAGCCGGTTAAGTTCTCCAGCATAACAAACAAAGCTCATCCTGCCCGATGTTGGTAATGCTGTAAGTATGGCAGACGGGAATGTCAACGCATGATGGTAATTTCCCGGACAGCTTGAATTCCAAGTTTTCTTCAACTCCAACGCGGCGTATTTGAATTTTTCCCCGACCTTTGATAACCGTTAAGCGGGTTATTTTTTGGGTATGATAATCATGGCTGATGGTTTCGCCGGGCGCGACGTTCAGGAATGAAACCTTCCCGCCGGAATTTTCTCCGGATGAAGTGTCATCGTTGCCAAATTTTTCCAACGACAACGGGAAAAAAATGCGGTGGTCAATGTAGCAATGAAAAGAGTTAAACAAATTCTGTTCAAACGCGTCGTGAAATTCCGGAATAATGCCTTGTTTCAGGTAGAGTTCCCGGAAATGCTCCAGCAATGTTAGTATCTCTGAAACTTTTTTCTCGGCGCTGTGCGGCGGTGAATAAACGTTGCCCGGCGTTTTTCCGGTAATCACGCCGTATATTTCCCGACAAAGCTCATTGATATGGATTAATTTGACCGGCGCATCGACCATTATTTCCGGCGTTTCGCCATGAGTGACTTTATGGCAGAACGTCGCGACCATGGAATTGTAATCAGGACGGCTGAACGGGCCGAATGCATTGGGCATGAGCAGACAGACTGTGCTTCCTCCATTTCTTGCCGCCCATTCTTCCAGCAACCGGAGGCCATCGCGTTTGGACGCGTGGTAAAGCGTATCCCGGTTTTCGTGAGTAGTTGACGCAAACAGTATTTTGGGCGTGGCGTGTTCCGCTTCCAGCGCGGCAATCAGCTGTCTGGTCAGTTGCATGTTGGTATCATACATGAACTGTCCATCCGGATGGCGGCTGATGGCGGCGAGGTGAACAATTACATCGCAACTGGCGACGAACCAGCGCAACGCCGCTGCGTCATTAAAATATTCTTTTGTGAATGATTTGAGTTCGATGTCGCTCTGCCGGTTCAAATAATTGAACAGGTGATTCCCAATAAATCCATTTTGTCCGGTAATGCCGACGCTGATTCTATCCACCATTTAGTGCTTCCTGTCGTTATAATCCGGCTTGTTTGTCGCTATACAACTCAAGAAAATCGGCGAATAGTTTATGCACCGTCACCTGTTTTTTGAACTTAGTTATTAACTCGGAGAAATTGCCGTTGTTCTGGTCGCCATGCCGCTGGAGAAAACCGAAAAATTCCGGCATCAAGATGTTAGAAACAAATTTATCCATTTCCTGTTTCAGCAACGCGCCATTGGAAATTATTTCAGAATTTTTCTTCAGATGTGCCAGCATCTCAGCCTGTTCATCCGGAGTTGCCGGACGAACTTCCAGCGGAGACGTTTCAATGGTAAACGGCCGGATTTCAATTCCGGAGATGGTGTCGCCTTTGAAGGTGATGACAGGCACAAACGATTTCCGGCTCCACGGATAGGGAGCGAAATGCGGTTGGTCAAACAGGAAATTGCCTAAACTGTAGAAAATCAGCGACTGACCGACCACTTCAAGGCCTTGAGGCACATGTGAATGATGGCCGATGACCAGTTTTACGCCAAGTTCAGTCAGTTTTACACAAAGATTTTTGAACTGGATACGGGGAAAATCCATGAATTCAAAGCCCTCATGCATAATTACGACCGGAACCTCGCATTGCGTTACCAGTTTTTTCGCCGCAGTCAACACTTTTTCTTGAAGCAGTTCCGCCGCGCCCGGCGTTGTCGAATCCGCTATCTGGTTTTCATTTTGCGCAAACGCCAGAACTCCCAGTTTG
The DNA here is from genome assembly GCA_041674645.1 of Victivallaceae bacterium. Taxonomy (GTDB): domain Bacteria; phylum Verrucomicrobiota; class Lentisphaeria; order Victivallales; family Victivallaceae; genus JBAYVM01. The sequence goes on from JBAYVM010000126.1 coordinate 6,268, forward strand.
ATTCCTTTTATTTGCAAAAACAGCGGAGCTTCCGCTTCGGCCTGATTTAGTCCGGCTCCGACGTAACGAATATTCTCCGCTTTGAATCGTTTGAACGTTGTGCGCAACGCCTCTGCTCCGGCATCCCGGATATGGTTGTTGGCCATGGAATATACTGCGAACGGAACAGATTGGTGGAAATTGATAAACGCGTCGCGGTCACCGCGCACGCCTTTGCCGGTGATTTCCTCCGGTTCGGTCAATGCGATTTCAAGATTGGTGATGGAAACATCCGCTACTGTCAGCGATTTGATATTCCGGATCAGGTTTTCCGCTCCCGATTCTGCGATATATTTGCTGATTTGCGGAAGAATCCCGTAATCGCCGGTGGCGCTGAGTGTCCAGCATGGAGCATCTGATTTAATATCGAATTCTACAGCGCCCGTTTCAAACAACTTATTTAAATTCATGGTTGTCATATCTCTTATTTAAACAGATTGTCAGGATAACGCCAGGAGCGATCGTCAATGCTTTGGTCGCCCCATTTGTTGCCGAAACAACTGCAAGTGTCGTGCATCAGCTTCCAGAAATCCGTGCCGCTCATGTCTTCTGCCAGCGCTTTTATTGCCGGATCACGGTCGGAAACATTCAGCTTGAACGGGCCTTGCAGTTTGAACGGTTTTATCTCATTGCGTTTCTTCAGTCCGGCTTTGACTTTTTCCGCAATCAGTTCACAAGCGCGAGAAGGAATCAGAGAACAGGCATTTTGCGCTGCCAGGCCTTGTTTTACAATAGCTGTTTCGCAGCCGGAAATTTTTCCGCGTACTTCCGCGGCAATTTTATCATCGCCGGCTATTGCCACCAGCGGAACGCCTTTCTCGCCAGCGAGAGCGGCGAACATGGTGCATTCGCTAAGTTTTATTTCGCTACCGTCGCCGAGGGTTACATGCCAGCAGGAATGCGGACAAACTGCGCCCGGGGTTCCCGCCATCGCGTGCATGCCAATACCGATGGCGGCATCGAAACTTTCATCCAGCAACGGCAGCCAGGACGGAAAATATCCGCTTCTGCCGTGAATGATTTTACAGCACGGATCTAGCTCTTCAAACAGAATATTCCAGGCGCAACCGTGATTGTCGTTGACGTAAACTTCATCCGCACCCATTTCTTTGCAGGCTTTCGCCGCGGCATTGACTTCATTGGTCAGCAACCGGTTCATCCGGTTAAGATGTTGCAGATTTACAGGAGAATTGCTCCAGGATGCGTAAAATGCCCAGCCGGCCACGCCTTCAATGTCCGTGTTGATATAGACTTTCATTATGTTCTTCCCATTAGTAAAAAATATAA
>JBAYVM010000127.1:0-7589 GCA_041674645.1 Victivallaceae bacterium
AAAGTTTAAATAGTTATACAAATTGTTTACCGGAGTGTCGCCAATTTTGCCGAAAGTGGTTCCTTTTTTAATTCCGCGTTGTGCCCAAATGTATGCCTGACGATAAAGTTTTTTATCAATCGCCTTGGTGCATTCGTAGAAACACGATACGGTTATGAGTTTTTTTGCTTTCAATTTCCAGGCGGTCCCGGAGCTGTTTTCGTCTTTGTCGGATTTTTTCAGAATATATACAGAATTGGCATATACTTCTGCGGTATTTCTAGGTTTGCTGTTGTAGGCTTTAACTATATTTTTATCCAGTTCCATATATGAGGAACCATCATTATCGGTGGCGCAAACGAGAAAAAGAGAGCAAGAGCAGACAGCAAATGTTGCGGTTTTAACTGTTCTTCCAAAAGTATGGTTTAAGTTTTTCATGATTAATTGCCTCCCAGGTCGATTCCAGAACTGGAACTTGAATTGTTGGTTGCGGTATTATTTACCCGGTTGTTTTCGTTACTGATTTTAGATTTGGTGATTTTTACGTTTTCGGTCGAAATTCCGGAATTTATATGCGCGTTGTTAATCGCGGTGTTGTTGACTCGGGTATTATCATTATTCAGGCTGGAATTGCTTATTTGAGAATTTTTTACTGTAATCCCGGAATTTATGGTCGAACCGTTTCGGGCAAAATTATTCACCTGATTGTTATTGTTGATGAGTTCAGCATCGTTTAATTCCGCCATTTCAGCATCAATTCCGGAATTTATAGTTGACGCATCCAACGCGGTGTTGTTAATCATGATGTTTGAATTTTTCAACAGACTGCCGTTGGTTATTTCAGCGTCGTCGGCGATGATGCCGGAGTTTACTTTCGAACCGCCGGAAGCGTTGTTGACAACATTTTGGTTGGCATTAAGTACAGTTGAACCGTTAATAACTGCCCGGCGCGCCCGGATTCCTGAATTGACTTCTGAGCCTCCCGAGGCGTTGTTGGTAACATTCCGGTTTGAATTGTTAATAATTGAATTGGTTGCTGAAGGCGGAAGCGCCGACAGATTCGATACCGCTATTAAGAGCGGCAAAAAAAACAATATGCGTTTGTTCATTCTCATCGTGTTTTAACCTTTGTTATTTTATAAGACGATGCAATCTTCAATCAGCGCCTATAAAAGATAGCGTGTCTTAAAGGATTGTCAATTACAGAAATAACTCAAAGCCGATACATAACGCTGTTGTTCTGATTCATGATAAAAAAAGGGTCATTAATTTTTGCTATGACGACTGGCAAAATGGGCAGGTTCAGGTATTTTATTAGCAGTCATAATGTGACACGTTTATAAAACTAAATATTTAAACAGTTAAAGAATAAAACTGAAAAATCAGGAGAGCATGATGTCAATGAAATTGTTATCAAGACTGGTGCCGGTTCTGCTGGCCGGTTGTATCGCATTAAATGTTTCTGCGCAAGTCCGAATCCGGAAAAGCGCGAGTGATTCTGATAGAAATCCGACACTGGTATTTAAAGGTATCAGCGGCAATCCGCAATTGTCAAAAGAGGTTTATTCGTTCTTGAACGCCTGCGGTTGGTTTGATATTACATCCGGCGGGAACTCTGATTATACGATTGCCGGTTCAGCGGCCGGCGCTTATTTGGATATGGAAGTTATGCAGGGCGGTCGCCCGATGTACCGGTTTAGAATATCACAGGCTGCGGAAGCGCGCAAAGTGGCGCAAAAAACAGTTGACGCGATATTGAAAAAACTATTCGACATTAAAGGTATTTGCGCTTCAAGAATTGTTTTCTGCGCAGAAACCGGGCGGGGAATAAAAAATATTTATTTCTGCGATATTGATGGGGGCGGTTTGGTTAAAGTAACCGATTACACCAGCATGTGTGTTGAGCCGGGCTGGTTTCCAGATGGCAAGTCAATCGCCTATACTAGATACGGTTCGTCGACCACGGATATTATTGAAACTAAAATTTCTCCGCGCATGAGCCGTTGCATAGCATCTTATCCCGGGATTAATGTTGGCGCATCAATTTCTCCGAACGGGAAATATCTGGCTTTGATTTTAAGCCGGGATAATAAAGTTGAACTGTACATAAAATCGGTTAACGGCACCGCCAAGCGCCGGTTGACTGAAGGTAAAGCGGTTGAAGCCTCACCCTGCTGGAGCCCGGACGGCGGAAAACTTTGTTTTGTATCAGACCAGAATGGCGGAGCTCCGCAACTGTTCACGATTGGAGCCAATGGCGCGGGATTACGCAAGCTGTCAACAATCAGTAATGAATCAGTAACTCCAGACTGGTCATCCGACAATAAGATTGTTTATTCCGCCAGAATGGGTGGCGGTTATGCCATTGCCGTGCTGGATTTATCAGGACAGACATCAGGCGGAGTTGTCACTAATGCCAGTGGCAACTGGGAATCTCCATCATGGGCGCCGGATAACCGGCATGTGGTATGCAGCCGTTCTTCCGGCCGCAGCTCCTCGCTGTTCATTGTTGACACCCGCACGGGCAAGATGAGACAACTTTTGCGTACAGGCAACAATCTTAGCATGCCGAGCTGGTCAAATCTTAATTGAGAGCTGATATGTTTTCCTATGTAGAGGCCTGTGACTATTTGGCCGGGCTCCAGAAGTTCGGCATAAAACTTGGCCTGGCACAGGTCAGTGAACTTCTGGACGGTATCGGCAATCCACAGCATAAACTGCGTTTTATTCATCTGGCCGGAAGCAACGGTAAGGGCTCGACTGCCGCCATGCTTAATTCCGCGTTAAAAGCTGCCGGATTTACTGTCGGATTATATTCTTCGCCACATCTGATTTCACCTTTGGAACGTTTAAGAGTAAACGGCGTGGCGATTACGGAGAGTGAATTTGCTGAACTGGTTTCGACTGTTCGCGCTGAAGCTGAGCGAATGGAGCAAGCTGGACGCTGTCCGACTTATTTTGAGTTTACTACCGTGATGGCGGCAGAATATTTTTATCGCCGCAAAGTTGATTTTGTTATTTGGGAAACTGGCATGGGCGGACGTTTTGACGCGACAAATGTTGTTAATCCGGTATGTTCGGTAATAACCGGAATCGCTTTTGACCATCAGCAGTATCTAGGCGAAAAACTGAGTGAAATTGCGTTTGAGAAGGCCGGAATAATTAAGCCGGAACGTCCAGTGTTTTGCGGCATGATGGAAGATTCTGCGTTTCAGGTAATTGCCGACAAATCGGTTGCGGTAGGTTCGCAGTTAATAAAAACATATTCCGGTTTTGAACCAGAGAATGTTAGAATATCTTTTGATGACGGTATTTGCAGACAAAAATTTGCTTATATGGGATATGCAATAAATTTGGCATTGCCGGGAAAAATGCAACGTCAAAATTTCATGACGGTTTTTGCCGTATTAAACTATCTGTCTGCGGAATTTAATTTTAATCTGAAAGATGCACTGACCGGATTGGAAAATGTAAAATGGCCAGCCAGATGTCAATTCCTTCCGGGAAAAACAATTATTGACGGCGGACATAATCCTGACGGAATAAACGCTTTGACGGAGTCGTTGTCAGAACTTCTGCCAGGAGAAAAGTTCACCATTATCTTTGGCGGTTTTGCGGATAAAAACACCGTGGAGTGTTTAAAGCTGCTTGCTCCTTTGGCGGAAAAATTTGTTTTTCTGCCGGTGGATTGTACTTTTCGCCGAAGCTGGACAGGTGAAGAGTTGTGTGAACAATTGCGGTCTTTTTCCAATATTCCCTGTCAATCTGCTGAGAATGGAGTGGCGGCGTTAAAACTTGCCGCAAAATATCGTTGGCGTTTGATTGCCGGTTCATTATACCTGGCAGGCGACTTTTTGAAAATATTGGGTTTGAAAGAAGATGTTTTAAACATTTGAAGAAGAAATATTGTATATAAGCATAACATCATGTAAAATACTTGAGTTTGATTTGTCATTACAATAAAATTTAAAGTTAATATATTACAGCTGAATTTACCGCAGTTGTTAACCTGGAGGTACTATGTCATCAAAAGTCGGAAGTATAACCGTTAAATCCGGGAGTTACTCCTTTCCTGAAGGCGTTAATCCTGATAATTGTGTGCCAATTCTGCCGTTGAAAAGCATGATGGTTTTTCCATATACGCTGACTCCGCTCGTTATCGAAGGTGAAGACAATGTGCGGATGATAAAAAAAAGCAACAGTGAAAACCGGCTGGTCGCAATGTTTTCAGAAATTCCGCCAGAAGAAACGATAAAAAAAACCTCCATTGACACCAAGTTTGAAAGTGTTGCATATAAAGACATGACGATTGCCAAAATCGGAGTTTTGGTGCGGATTGTCAAAATGCTCAATTTTCCTGACGGCACGGTCAGAGTGCTGGTGCGCGGACTTAAACGTATTGTTTATAAACGCGAATATCGTGATAACAACGGAGTTTCCTGCGCGGTATTTGATGATTTTACCGAATCGGCTGATGTCAGTATTGAAACTGTGGCAATGATAAAAAATGCCATTAATCAATTCCAGGAAGTTATTACCTACTCGCCAAATTTTCCGGAAGAATTAAAAATCGCCATTCTGAATGTCAATGATAATATTCGCATTGTTGACTTGATGGCGGATACGTTGAATATAGATTTTGTTGAAAAATTGTGCATTCTGACGTTGCCGACATTGCACGAAAGATTGCAGTTGCTGACAATTCTGCTCAACCGCGAAGTGGAAGTGCTTCATTTGGGAACAGAAATACAGACGCAGGTGCATAATGCGTTGAGCCGTTCACAACGGGAATTTTTTCTCCGTGAACAATTGAAGACAATTAAAACCGAACTTGGCGAAGGGAATCGCAATCCCGATGTTGTGGCGATTGAAGCTAAACTGGCGGAACTGAAATTGCCGGAAAAGGTGGGAGAGGTTGTTCGCAAAGAACTGGAACGGCTGGAAGTTATTCCTCAGGCTTCCGCAGAATACCATGTGGCATATAATTATATTGACTGGCTGGTTTCAGTGCCATGGAATATTTATTCTGAAGACCGGATTGACGTGAAAGAAGCTGCAAAAATACTTGATCACGACCATTACGGTCTGGAAGATGTCAAAGAGCGAATTCTGGAATTTATGGCGGTGTTGCAATTAAAGCGCGACCGCAAAGCTCCAATTCTCTGTTTTGTTGGCCCGCCAGGAGTTGGGAAAACCTCGCTCGGACAATCAATTGCCCGTGCCATGGGGCGGAAGTTTGTCAGAATATCGCTGGGCGGAGTGCGCGATGAAGCGGAAATTCGCGGGCATCGGCGTACCTATGTCGGCGCACTGCCCGGTAGAATTATTCAAGGACTAAAAAAAGCCGAAACCGCCAATCCGGTATTTATGCTGGACGAAATCGATAAGTTGAGCAATGATTATCGTGGCGACCCGTCCTCCGCATTGCTTGAAGTGCTTGACCCGGCTCAAAACAAAACTTTCAATGATCATTTTCTGGAGCAGGATTACGATTTAAGCTCAGTTATGTTTATTGCCACGGCCAATATTTTGGATACGATTCCACCGCCGCTTCAAGATCGCATGGAAATTATCCGACTTCCTGGATATACCGGATATGAAAAGAAGCAGATTGCTAAAAACTTTCTGATTCCGCGTCAGCTTAAAGATAACGGACTTAAGCAACGCCAAATCAGCTTCTCTATGGCTGCGGTAGATGAAATTATCAATTATTTTACCCGTGAGGCCGGTGTTAGAACGCTGGAACGTACTATCGGTTCGGTATGCCGGAAAATAGCCAGAAAAATTATTGAAGGCAGCATTAATCAAGAGTTGAAAACCACCGTGTCGCAGGAAACGGTGAAAGAATGTCTGGGCGCTAGAAAATATTCTCTGGATGAAGCAGAAACTAAACCGGATAAAGGAACGGCTACCGGCATGGCGTGGACCAGTTGCGGTGGAACGATTCTGCCGGTGGAAGTCATCATGATGCCGGGGAAAGGCGGTTTGAAACTTACCGGATCGCTAGGCAATGTCATGAAAGAGAGCGCTGAAGCGGCATTCAGTTTTATTCGCAGTTATTGCGAAAATCTCAATGTTAAGCCGGAAGTTTTTGATAAATACGATTTCCATATTCATGTTCCGGACGGCGCAACGCCCAAGGATGGACCGTCCGCCGGAATAACCATGACTGTGGCTTTAGCTTCCTTGTTATCAGATACCGCAGTAAAGCCGTCGCTGGCAATGACCGGAGAAATAACTCTGCGCGGAAAAGTTACAGCGGTCGGCGGAATAAAAGAAAAAGTTATTGCCGCGCTGCGTTCCGGAATAAAAACCATATTAATGCCGGAGGAAAACCTCAAAGATTTGGAGGATATTCCGGAAAACGTCAAGAGCAAGCTGGAGTTTATTTTTGTGAAAGACGCAAAACAGGCGATTAAGATTGCCTTGGATTATAAAACCGGGAATGCAGAATGAGATTTTTTGCCGTTTTAATATTACTGGGTTTGTGGTGCGTGGCGGTTGTCGGTGCAGACGCTCCGGCAACTGACGCAGGCGAACTTTCCGCGTTGGATTTTTTATATCGGGTAAGACATCCGGCGGCGCGCGAAAGCTGGTCGGCAATGGATGGAGAAGTTCAACATTTGCGGCGCGGCGCGGAAATGATAACCGCTCCGCTGTATTTGGGAATGTTGTTCAGTCCGGAAAGAACGTTGGCGCAGATAATTATTGACGGCAAACAAGGCTACACTGTAGGTCAAACTTACGGCGCAGGAAACGGAGAAACGTCAGTAATTCCAATGAGTAAACAACCTTACGCGGAACCGCTGTTGCCAAAATTCGGACTGCGTCCGCAGGATTTAACCATGACCTTTCTTTACTGGAACTTAGTTCGGGAAATGCCGTCTGAATCGGTAAAAGGTTCTGACTGTCGAGTTTTTGAATTGAAATCACCGGACGGCAAAGAGTTGGTAAAAGTTTATATCAGCCGCGAATATTTTTTCCCGCTGAAAGCAGAATGGTTCAACTCTGATTCCAACGCGGAATCAGCTCCAGTCCGTACGCTGGAGGTCGCTTCCTTTAAAAAGCAGGACGATTTCTGGCTGGTTAATAAACTTACCCTGTACGGTCCGGGCTGGCGAACAAAAGTTAACTTTGATAAAACCAGTGTCGGTTATCCGGAAAAAGGTATTCCGTCAACTCTTTTTCGCCAGCTTCCGGAAGAAAAGTAAAAATTACCCATTGGGTAATTTTAACTAGCGCTACGGGAAAAAATTACTTGCTGTACATTGGCGAATTCAGCCCGAACATCTTTTTTTTCAGTTCCAGATAGTAAAGATAATCTTCCGGGGCAACGTTAGGCGGACAACGATGGTCACAGAACGGAATGTAGCCGCCGCGTTCAACATACGGAACTAGAGTTTCCATATATTTCTTTATGGCTTCCCGGCCGCCGCCGAGCTGAATTTTGTCGAATCCGCCCATGATGCGGAGCTCTGGATACTGCTTCAGCAATTCTCCGGGATGCGCGCAACCCATGACTTCAAACGGGAACAGGCAATTGATGCCGCCTTCCAGAAAATATTTCAGGATAGGACGGACATCGCCGTCGCAATCGGTGTATCAGATAT